>NZ_JAXEGN010000275.1:0-12274 GCF_034103065.1 Bullifex sp.
ATTCATCTGCTAGCTCACTTTCTGTAACAAATAAAACTTGAGGCAAAGTCCTAACAATTTCAGGAACAACACTACATTCATCTTTCTTAATATATAATGTATAACCTATTGCCGTACTTAAAGTGACATCGTTTGAAAGAGATGGCCAAGGCAAACAAATAGAAATGCCATGCTCTTTAAAATGGAAAGATCCATTATGGAGCACAACAATCTTCTCAGCAAGAGAAAGAGAAGCTTCTCCTTTTTTCCCAATTGGGTTCCAAGTACTAGAAGAAACGAAGATAGAAAGTCCTGCAGGTTTTATTGAAACCTCTAAATAGATTTGACCATTATCTTCAGTTGCTAGTTGATACAATATCTCTGAAACCTGAGTGATTTTTTCGCAATCAGCATAAATAGCAGGTAAAGAATCTGGAATATTTGCTTCAATACACAATTTATTAGCAATATCCTTAAAGAAAGGAGTTGGAGAAATGAGCTTCTTAGAGAGTTCAATTTGTCCTTTTTCTGTGTAACATAAATCGAGCAAATGCTCTGCCTTCAACAAATGATTCAATAGCTCTTTTCTATACTCAAAATCTGTATTGCTTAATATCTGTTTCATTTGTTCTAAAGGCTCTTTTAAACCATCCGAAATGCTATCAAAGAAATCAGAAGATGCTCTCTCGGCTTTTTCAGCAATGTCTTTTGCTTTATTAGCAGTATCTAAAAGACTAATACCTTTAAGAGTAGAGGAAATCGTTGCCCGTAAATCCTCTAAGAACCGTTCATCACGTTGCTCTGTTACATCAACTAATAAATATCCAAGATATTCACTATCATATGTAAGTGGTAATACAACATAAGCACCACGTGAAATATTCTTATTTAACTCATCAGGAAGCAGCATTAAAGAAGAAAAATCTTGTTTTTTAACACTACTTAATGATCGATCATAACCAACAACAAGTTTTGATACTCCATCAATTGAAGAACTAAATACTAAATAAGCTTGCAATATTCCCAAACTTGGAAGTTCACTTCTTAAAACTTCACCTAAATTCTCTAATGATCTAATAGATAGAAGCTTATTTTTTAATGCATTTATTTTATTTGATTTTATTGTCTGATAATAAGACTCTTCAGCTTGCACTCTTGAATAGGTTTCAATCATTGCAGGTATGAGTTCTGATTTACAAAATGAGGTAAATTCCACAGGGAAATTAAAAGTATCAATAAAGCACTTATATACATCTAATAAATCGTAGAGCTCTCCACCACTTTCCAAAAATCTTCTAACGAAGAATAAAAATCTATCGCGGAATCTAGAGAATTCTAAATCTTTATCTACTAAACTTACCTCAAACGCATAATCAATAAAAGCTTTAACTTCGGCATAACTAATTTGGTCTTGAGTTAAACTTCTAATCCAACTAATAAAATTCTCTTTGTTTTCAAGCTCCTTTCCAACAGGCTCTGCTGATCCAAAGCTATGATCACAACCACAAGAGTGCCTAATGACTAATTCTGCAGGAAGAATAACATCCTCAACAGTAGTATTAGGATCATTAAATATTTGATTTAAAACCTCTACAGCCACATGGCTCATCCCAACTACAGGCATCCTTACAGTTGTTGGAGCAACCTTCATTATTTTATTGTTATCGCTATCATTAAATCCAGCGACCTTTAATGTAGTAGGCACTTCAACATTTATCTCTTCAAGATATCTTAAAGCTCCACTTAACATTAAATCAGAAGCACAGATTAAAGCATCAAAATCAATTCCAGGAACAAGGCCTCTATCATTGATAATTTCTCTTAAGGCTTCTTTACCTTGTGCCCAAGGATGAGGCGTTGATACTAAATCTAGGTTAAGAGCAATACCATTATTCTTTAAACAATCTTCATAAGCACAATATCTTGATTGGCTACTAGCATGGTTACTAGGTCCTCTTAAGAAAGCAATTCGCTGTATTTTATGTTTTACAATAAAGTGCTCAACTTCCTTATACATTCCTTCATATGCATCAAAAGTAACAGATGGAGAGCCTTCTACAGGAAGTCCTATAGAAACAAAAGGTACTTCTGTACCTCTCATAATAGAACATACCTCTTCAGCTGTAAGTTCCCCAGTTAATGTACTACTCCAGCTAATAATTCCATCGAAGTTTTCTTTTGTTTCAAGGTTATAAATATTATTTCTTAAATATTCATCTCGCTCTTTATAGTTAAGCCTTCCACCTGGAAGAACAACTACAGAGTCACTCAAAAGATCCACAGATGAGAGAACACTTCTCCAAAGACGAATGGACGCTCCCTCATGAATTGATGCCAAAACTAGTCCTATCCTTTTGTTCATGTATTCAGAATACTTCGGTTTTCACCACTCTACAACAAAAAATATCGTTTTTTTACAATATCATTTATTGTACAATAAAGACATACAAAACCTTCGGTTTTTCTTGACAGCTAATACTAACGATTGTAAAGTGGAATTGTGTTTCATTTTATAATTGATTTCCATTTTTTACATTTGGGAAAATTGGCTGTATAGAATGAACTTAAAATAAGGTATCTAGCGTTTCGTAGGAGGAACAAATGAAAAATATTAAAGACGTGGTTAAGACTGTTGAAAGACCAATTAAGGTTCTTCAGTTTGGTGAAGGAAACTTCCTTCGTGCATTTGTTGACTGGATTATCGACCAGTTAAATGAAAAAGGCGATTTCAACGGTAACGTCATGTTAGTACAGCCACTCGATAGAGGTTTAGCTGGAATGATTAATGACCAAAACGGTCTCTATACAACTGTTCTTAGAGGTGTTCAAAACGGTAAGCCAGTTGAAGAGTTCAGACAGATTACTTCTGTTGCTGGATGTATCAATCCATATGCAGAATATGATGCATTTATTGCACAGGCTGAAAACCCTGATCTTAGATTCATCATTTCTAACACAACAGAAGCTGGTATTGCTTATCATGAAGGCGATAAGCTTGACGATAAACCACAATCAAGTTTCCCTGGTAAAGTTTGTTCTTTCCTTTACAAAAGATATTGTGCATTCAAGGGTGATCAGAGCAAAGGTATTATTGCTATTCCTTGTGAACTTATTGAAAAGAACGGTGACAACCTTAAGAGAATTGTTCTCCAGTATGCAAAAGAATGGAATCTTGAAGAAGGCTTTATTGCTTGGGTAAATGAAGCATGTGACTTCTGTAACAGCTTAGTAGATAGAATTGTTCCAGGTTATCCAAGAGCTGAAGCTGAAGAACTTTGGAACCGCCTTGGTTACCAAGATAATATTATTGATGCTGCAGAAATCTTCCTTCTTTGGGTTATCGAATGCCACAACAAAGTCCATGATGATGAGCTTCCAACAGCTAAGGCTGGTGTAAATGTTATTTGGACAGATGATATGTCATTCTACAGAACAAGAAAGGTAAGAATCCTTAATGGAGCTCATACTCTCATGACACTTGCAGCTTATCAGGCAGGTCTCAATACAGTTGAAGAATGTATGAAGAGTGATTTAATCTTCCCATTCATGAAAAAAGGTCTTTTTGAAGAAATTATTCCTTCAATGGATGGTGATAAAGCTCAGCTTGAGCAATATGCAGCAGATGTTCTCGAAAGATTTGCTAACCCATATATCATTCACTTATTAATGTCTATTTCTTTAAATAGCGTATCTAAGTTTAAGACAAGAGATCTTCCATCTCTCATTGGTTATTACAATAAGTTTGGTAAGCTTCCTAAATATCTTGTATTCTCACTCTCAGCTTTAATTAGCTTCTATCAAGGAACAGAGTTTGAAGGTGCTGCATTAAAGGGTAATAGAAATGGTGAAACATACCTCATCAATGATAACCCTGAATACCTTGCTAAATTTGCAGAACTTTATAGCTTCGAATATAAGTGCAACAATTGTAAGGGTGCTGCTATTGCAAAGAGTGTTCTCTCACAAGAAGCTTGGTGGGGTCAAGATCTTACTAAGATTCCTGGACTTGAAGAAGCAGTTAGCGAAAACCTTGCTAAGATTTTCAATGACGGCATGGAGGCTGCAATAAGGAGTCTTTAATGGAAGCAATTCTTAAAATTAATGAATTAGACAATGTCGCTGTTGCAATTTCACCTCTTTTCAAAGGTGATATCGTAACAGTTGGCGATACAACTTACACACTTCTTACTGATGTACCTGCGGGCCATAAAATGGCCCTCAAGGACATTAAAAAAGAAGAAAAAATAATTAAAGATGGCTATCCAATTGGTGCTGCAAAAGAAGACATCAAAGCAGGAAGTCATGTTCATGCATTTAATATCCACACTCTTCTTTCAGAATCTGCTTCATACACATATGATGAAGAAAACGCAAAAGTATTCATCAAGGAAGCTGAAGAAAGAGCTATGAAATGGAATGGTAAAGTTCCAACGATTATGGCTTATGAAAGAAAGAATGGTGATATTGGTATTAGAAACTCACTTTGGATTGTTCCAACAGTAGGCTGTGTTAATAGAATTGGTCAAAAACTTGAAGCTTGGGCTAATGAAAACTTAAAGGTTGCTGATGGTGTACATGTATGGACACATCCATATGGTTGTTCACAAATGGGTGATGACCACGAGAACACAAGAAAGATTCTTGCTGATCTTGTAAAACATCCAAATGCTGGTGGTGTCCTTGTTCTTTCACTTGGTTGTGAAAACAACACTATTACAGCATTTAAAGAGCTATTAGGCCCAGTTGATGAAGAAAGAGTAAAGTTCCTCGTTTGCCAAGAGACAGAAGATGAACTATCTGCTGCTAAAGCACTTTTAACAGAGCTTGCAAAGGCAATGGAAAGTGATAAAAGAGTTGCTGTTCCAATGTCTCGCCTAAGAGTTGGATTTAAGTGTGGTGGATCAGATGGTTTTTCTGGAATCACAGCAAATCCTCTTGTTGGTAGATTCTGTGATGATCTTACAGCTATGGGTGGAACAGCTATTCTTACTGAGGTTCCTGAGATGTTTGGTGCAGAGCAGATGCTTATGAATCGTGCAGTTTCTAGAGAAGTATTTGAAGAGATTGTTGATCTCATTAATAACTTTAAGAACTACTTCACATCTCATAACCAAGTAGTATATGAGAACCCTTCCCCAGGTAACAAAGCTGGTGGTATTTCTACTCTTGAAGATAAGAGCCTTGGTTGTGTACAGAAAGGTGGTAGAGCTCCTGTTTCAGCAGTTGTAAAATATGCAGATAGAGTTACCTCTACTGGTCTTAACCTATTATCAGGTCCAGGTAACGATATCGTTTCTACAACAGCACAAAGTGCTGCAGGTGCTCATATGATTCTTTTCACAACAGGACGTGGTACACCACTTGGTTCTCCTGTTCCAACAGTAAAGGTTGCAACAAACTCTGATCTTGCAAAAAGAAAATCTAATTGGATTGACTTTAACGCAGGAAGAGCTCTCACAGAAGATGCTTCAGAGCTTTCAGCAGACTTCATTCAGTTCCTAGTCAAAGTTGCTTCTGGTGAAGTTCATACAAAAAATGAGATTAACGGATATAGTGAAATCTCAGTATTTAAAGATGGAGTAATTTTATGAAAAAGTTTATGGATGAGAATTTCATCTTACAAAATAAGACAGCACAAGAGCTGTTCCACGAGCATGCAGCAAAGATGCCTATCTTTGACTACCATTGTCACTTAATTCCTTCTCAGATTGCTGAGAACAAGCGCTTCACAACTATCACAGATGCTTGGCTCGGTGGTGACCACTATAAGTGGAGACAAATGAGAACAAACGGTGTACCAGAGCAACTTATTACAGGCGATGCAGATCCATATGATAAGTTTGTTGCATGGGCTGATACTATGGAAAACCTTCTTGGTAACCCACTCTATCACTGGACACATTTAGAGCTTCAGAGATACTTTGGCATTTATGATGTTCTTTGTAAGAAAAATGCAAAGAAGATTTATGATGAAGCTAACGATAAATTTGCAAATGATCCTGATTTATCAGTTTTCGGTATCATGAAGAAATTCAATGTTTATGCAGTTGGTACAACAGATGATCCTGCAGATGATCTTGCTCAGCACAAGATTATTAGAGATGAAACTGATTGTCCTGCAAAGGTAATTCCTTCATATCGTCCAGATAAGGCACTTCACATTGAGAAGCCAGACTTTGCAGAATACATTGCAAAGCTTGCAAACGTTGCAGACATGAAAATTGAAAGTGTTAGCGATGTTGTTACAGCTCTTCTTAAGAGACTTGATTTCTTCTGTGAAATGGGTTGTAAGGCAAGTGACCATGCACTTGTTCAGTGCCCACACACATTCTGGAGCGAAGATGCTGTTAATGCTGTATTCGTTAAGAAGATGGCTGGACAGACACTCACAGATGCTGAGGTTGATGCTTATATGACATTTGTTCTTGTTGCACTTGCAAAAGCATACAACAAGAAGGGTGTTGCAATGCAGCTCCACTTTGCATCAATTAGAGATAACAATGTTACAATGTTCAGAAAGCTTGGTGTTGATACAGGTTTTGATGCTTCTCACGATAAAGAACTTGCAGAAAGTGTTTCAGCATTTATGTCAAAGCTCTCTGAGACAGACGAAGTACCAAAGACTATCTTCTACAGCTTAAATCCAAAAGATTACTACTCTCTTGGTACACTTATGGGTTGTTATCAGGGTGGTGGTATCCCAGGTAAGATTCAGCTTGGTTCTGCTTGGTGGTTCTGTGATCACAAGGATGGTATGGAAGAGCAGATGAAGGTTCTTGGTAACCTCGGTATGCTCCCACGCTTTATCGGTATGCTTACAGACTCTCGTTCATTCCTCTCCTATTCAAGACATGAATATTTCAGAAGAATACTTTGTAATATTCTTGGTACTTGGGCAGAAGAAGGAGAAATTCCATCAGATATGGATATGCTTTCAAGAGTTGTTGAAAATATTTGTTTCAATAACGCTCAACACTATTTCGAGGGTTAATTATGGCAGGAAAGGAACTTGATGAAAAAAATATGATGAGCGGTGTAAGCCGTACTATTACTATTTTGGAAGTTCTCTCCAAAAAAGGAGAGCTGAATCTTGAGTCTTTAGCAAAAGAAACAGATCTTCCAAAAGCAACACTTCTTAGGTTCCTTTCCACACTCCAGCAACTTGGTTATGTATTTCGCGATGATGCGGATAGATATTCACTTACTTTAAGACTCTTTTCTGTTGGATCAAGAGCTCTTTCAAGAAATGATCTTATTTCAAAAGCAAGACCATATGCTAAAAAGCTCTGTTCTGACCTTGGGGAAACAGTCCACATGGGCATTCTTGAGGATAATAGCGCTGTATATATCCTAAAAGAAGAGTCCTCCTACACTCTAAGAATGTATTCTCGTGTTGGTAAGGTTATTCCTTTATACTGTACAGCCATTGGAAAGATTTTCCTCTCAGAAAAGAGTCCTAAAGAACTCGATGCATATCTAAAGGCAACTGTATTAAAACCATTTACTGTTCGAACTATTAAAACTAAAGAAGCTTTAATAGACCAACTCGAACTAACTAAAAAGAGAGGATGGGCAATTGATGATCAGGAGCATGAAGATAATATTATGTGTATTGCAGCTCCAATTAGAGATTATACAAGAAATGTTATTGCAGCCATCTCTGTCTCTTGGCCACTTTTTAGATTCAATAAAGATGAATTTGAAAAGGCTACAAAAGAAATTAAGTCTGTTGCAGATGAATTATCTGTCGTATTAGGCTACGAAGAAGAATAACAAAACATAAACTATTTCCATCTAAGATCATAGTTACCTTGACAGGTAACATTCTCACGTTTTACAATTATTTTAATTACAATTTAAAAGAAGGTGCTTATGAAAAAGTCATTAATTTTTTTAGCAGTGTTGAGTCTTCTGTTAGTAGGTTGTGCAACTAAACCTGTTTATATTACTCACTATATTGTAAATGGAGAAGAATATCTGGTTCAGAATGAGGGACAGTTTGCTAATCCTGGAACACCTAAAGAATATCTTACTGATAGACAAGAGTTTATTGGTTGGTCACTTGATGGACAACTTATTACAGATTGGAGAGTACAACCTCTTGGAGATGTAAACGTATATGCTGAAATCAAGAATGTAAATTACATTGATTTATATATTAATGGTAAGCCTTATAAAGCAATTAGCGAAACAGAATTAGCTAAAATGAAGGCTGCTCCAGCAATTCCAACATCAGAAGAAATTTCAAGCATGTTCAAAAAAGAAGAACTTGAAAACTTTAGTGAAGGATATTCATTTAAGGATAATACATTTATTGGTTGGACAGTCAACGGAACAAATGAGTTCTTTGAAGATTGGGATAAACCATTAACAAAGAGTATTAAACTTAATGCTATCTATAAGCCTATTGTTTTCTACTATGTTAACAATGTTCTTTGGAAGCAACAGTTTGTATCAGATTTTGGAAACCCTGGTACACCAGAAAATACAGACCTTTATAATGGATATGAATTTGCAGGTTGGGTAAACTACGATGATTATGGTCCATATGAGAACTGGAATGTAAAACCAGAAATCTTAAGATTTGATGCTTTACTCTCACTTACATCAACAGATAGTGCTATTCTAAATAGTTCTTCAATTGAACTTGATAGTAGAACAAGAGAATATTCAGTTCTTGGTCCTGTAACAATTTCTGATACATGTCAAATTGTTAATGGACAGATTAAGACAACTGGTGTTGGATATAAAGATATCTTAGCAGAAGCAAAGAAGCTATATCCAGCTACAGATAAAGTAATTGATATTATTGTTGATTATGAAACAAAAGAACTTGATGTTGATTATTCAGCACTCCAAAGTGGAGTTGTTTCAAAGCCATCAGCAAAGAGGTTTGTATATCAGACAGCTTCATATACAGGTCTTGCAATCGATATTAAGTAATTAATCAGATATTAAAACTTCCCCTTCCAAGCTAAAAGGAAGGGGATTATTTTATTTTACAAATTCAAGATTTTTCTTTTTGCACTCATCATATATCATTTTTGCAATCAGCTCTGCACCTTCAGGTCGTAAATGAGTATTATCATCTCTACCATCTGGATAGTTTGGATATATTCCAGGAGCAAAATTCATAAAGTATTTTAAAGACTTCTCTTCTCCAATGCTTGTTAGATACTCTCTTGTTCTTTCACTCATTTCGATAAAAGTAATACATTCTTGGTCGGCAACAGCTTTCATAGCTTGAGGGTAATCCTCATGAGTATTAATACAAACTCCATCAACAAATCGTCTTCTAGCAATAGATGAAATTAATATTACAGTTACACCTTTCTTTTTTAAATTATCAATGAACCATTTTAAGTTGAGCTTGTATGTAGTGTTTGAATATGTCCTTCTATATATCTCTTTTTTAGTTTCATTATGTCCAAATTGAATTATTACATAATCTCCACTTGAGCAGGCTTCAAAGCAATCAAAGAAAATACCTTCGTGAATTATCATCTCTGTTGATCGACCATTCTTAGCCATATTACATAGCTCAAAGGAGGGATTAAGATATTTACTAAAGCACTCACCCCACCCTGTTTCAGGTCTAGCACACTCTTCTTTGATAGCACAGGTTGAATCACCTAATAAAAAAAGTTTTGGCATTTATTTCCTCTAATTATTAAAAAACGGTACAGAAGAATCTGTACCGCTATATGTTTTAAAGTATAGATTATCTCTGTACTCTTCCGCTTCCATCACCCTTACAGAGAGCTTCAACTTCTGAAAGTCTTGAAAGGTTGAAGTCACCGTCAATTGAGTGCTTGAGACAAGAAGAAGCAACTGCGAAATTGATAGCATACTGCTCATCTTCATAGTGTGAGAGACCATAGATGATACCAGCAGCAAATGAGTCACCACCACCAACACGGTCAATGATATCTGTGATTTCATAGTGTCTTGAGAGGTAGAAACCTGTCTTACCAGAAAGAGCTGCTGACCAACCGTTTCTGTCAGCTGACTTACTTTCACGGAGAGTAATAGCAACAACTGAAACATTAGGGAACTGCTTCTTAACTTCTGCAGCGAGGTTCTCATATACTTTAGTATCGAGCTCACCACTTGTTACATCGCTATCAGCTTCGATACCGAGACACTTCTGGATATCTTCTTCGTTAGCAATGATAACATCAGCATACTTAACAAGCTCTCTCATTACTTCTGGAGCCTTCTTACCATAGTTCCAAAGCTTCTTTCTATAGTTGAGGTCGATAGAAACTGTAGCACCTGCAGCCTTAGCAGCCTTCATAGCAGCAAGAGCACAATCTGCAGCACCCTGGCTGATAGCTGGTGTAATACCTGTTGTGTGGAACCATGTTGCACCATCGAGGATAGCAGCGAAATCAAAATCTTCAGGCTTTGCATTAGCAATTGCACTGTCTGCTCTATCGTATACAACAAGTGAAGGTCTCTGGTTAGCACCAGTCTCAAGATAGTAAATACCAAGTCTTGAACCCTTAACGCTCTTAATATCTGATGTGTCAACGCCATACTTCATGAGCTCACGAACACAAGCTTCACCAACTGCATTTTCAGGTACAGCTGTAACGAATTTTGCCTTCTCACCAAAGATTGAGAGAGAAACAGAAACGTTAGCTTCACCACCGCCAAATGTTGCTTCTAAGCTAGGTGTCTGGAATAATCTTGTTCTTTCTGGGCTCTTAAGGCGAAGCATGACTTCACCGAAAGTTACATATTTATTTGCCATAAAATCCTCCGATTTTCTTTTTGATAATTCTATTGTAAGGGATAAGTTAACATCCGTCAATAATTTTTTTGAAACATTGTTCCATTTTTTAAAAACCTGTGTTATTATACTATTATAGATTATAAAAGGAGTCAAAACCATGAACAAAGACGAATTATTTTCATTCTTCCATAACATCGGTCTTGTACCAGTTGTAAAGATCGACGATGCAGAAAAAGCAGTACCTCTCGCAAAGGCTATGATCGAAGGTGGCATTCCATGTGCAGAAGTAACATTCAGAACAGCTGCAGCTGAAGAAGCTATCAGAAAGATGAGCGAAGCTTTCCCTGAAATGATGATTGGTGCTGGTACAGTTATTAATCCTGAACTTGCTGAGAAAGCAGTTAATGCAGGTGCTAAATTTATCGTTTCTCCAGGATTAAATCCTGCAACAGTAGAATGGTGTCTCGAAAGAAATATTCCAGTTGTTCCTGGTGTATGCACACCTTCTGATATCGAAAAAGGTCTCAGCTATGGCCTCAATGTTCTCAAGTTCTTCCCAGCTGAAGCAAGTGGTGGTGTTAACATGCTCAAGAACCTCGCTGGTCCATTCCCACAGGTTAAGTTTATGACAACAGGTGGTATTAGCACATCAAATCTTGGTGAGTATGCAAAGGCTGCAAACGTACTTGCAATCGGTGGTAGCTGGATGGTTAAGGCTGATTTAATTGACAACGACAATTGGGCTGAAATCACAAGACTTTGTAAAGAAGCTACATGTGCTCTTCAGGGTTTTGAATTTGCACACCTTGGAATCAACAACGACAGTGTAGAAGAAAGTGAAGCAGATATCAAAGCATTCTCAACATTCGGTATGGCTACAAATAGAGGTAACTCATCTGTATTCATGAACAAGTCTATCGAAGTTCTTCCAAAGCAGGGAAGAGGTGCTAAGGGTCACCTTGCTTTCAGATGTAATGATATCGAAAGAGCAGTTTACTACCTTGAGAACAATGGTTTCTCTCTCAACAAGGATTCTGTTGCTCTTGATGCAAAGGGTAAGATGAAGGTTTGCTACTTCAATGAAGAAGTTAGCGGATTTGCTATCCATCTCATCAAATAATTAATACTTATTATATTGAAGGTGTTGTTAAAAATATTAGCAACACCTTTTTTTCGCTTTTATAGTTAGAAATACTTCTGTTTCTGATTATAAGAATAACATGATAGCTAACTTATCAAAAAAAAGAGGGTAGCAAAATATTTACTACCCACATAGATTAAAATTTTTAATTAAAAGAAAAACTGGAAAAGAATATAGGTAAAGTAAATTACTAAAAGTAAAATACCTTGGTATCTTCTAAGCTTTTTTGATACTAATGCAGGAACTGTTAATAAGAGCATTGTAACAAACATTACAGGGATATCAACAACTAGAGAAGCATTATGTCCTGCAATAAGTTTTTCAGCTGGAACACTGAATGGTCTAATTGTAATAGCCATACCACTTACAAATACTAAGTTAAATAAGTTAGCACCAATAATATTTCCAAGTGAAAG
>NZ_JAXEGN010000276.1:0-2614 GCF_034103065.1 Bullifex sp.
CACTTAAGAATTTAATTCCAACTTTAATATCCTTATCATTATGATTATCCTTTACAAGTTCTGTGATAAGATTTGATTCAGGCTCATAGGTATAATCAATTTGAGGATCAACTTCTACTCTATATTTACCTATTGCTTTTGGGAATAAAGTGTCTTCAGTTGCGAAAGAGAACGATGTTTTACTTTCCCCAATAGCGCGAAAGATATCGGTTGCATTTATTCTCTTGACTATTTTTTTGTCTTTTGGAGTCTCACCTTCTTTTGGAGTCTCACCTTCTTTTGGAACAAAAATTACATCTTCAACATAGATATCAACTATTTTATCTTGTGAAACTGTTTTTCCTGACTCTGCTATAATAGATACTTCTACGTTTGCTTTTGTAATATTGGTATTATGTATTGTATCTTTTACTATCTTTTGCTGACTTTCCTCTTCATCTGCAGCAATTAAGTATACATAAATATCTGTTTTATCAGATGTAAGTTTAACAGGTTCAACAATAGTTGAATTACGTTTTGTAACTCTAATTAAATTATTAAAATTAAATTCTTTTTCATTACCTGATAGAATTGCTACATATAAATTACCGTATTTTTCTATTTCACTTATAGTATTACCTGTTTGAATATCAACCTTTACATTTACAGTTGATTCTGCTGGTTGATTACTTGAAGGGGTATTACCCTGACATGAAATAACCGAGAATACCATAAAAAATGCAAGTAGCATTAATAGTGTTCTTTTCATTAAGAATTCTCCTTTATCTAAGTTTTAGATAAAAGGAGGATAATAAGCTTAGAGTTGCAAAAGCGTTACATTTTTTATTTACTATTTTCTAAAAGACCATTTGTATCTTCAGCCCAGCTATATTGCATCATATATTCACCACGATATTCATTACCGATTCTATTGCCATTACACCAATTATAGTAATCACACTTAACTTTATCAGCTTTAATACCAAGCTTACCTCTCTGCTGGTTAAATACATCGCTTAACCCCTTTTCAGAGAATTTATCAATTAAATCCTTGCGAAGCGTTCTTAAATATATTTCATGGTTATCATATTCAAATAGGGCCACCATTATTTCATCATTAGTGCATAATGCTCCTTTACGATCAATAAGATATGCAAGAAGCTCTTTAGTTTTATTATACCTAAATTGAACAGGCTTAGAATCAATATAGACTTCAAAGTTACCAAAGCATTTAATAGTAATTCGACTTTCATCTTTAATTGGGTATCTAAGGTTTTCAAGTTCCTTTTTGACCTTTTCAACTGTAATAGGCTTTAAGATATATCCAGAAGCATGCAAATCAAATGCATCTCCACGATATTCAGAATACCCAGTAGAGAAAATAATATTAATATTTCTATCCTTTTCTTTTAATATTTTGGCAAGATTAACACCATTTAGGCCGCTCATTTCGATATCTAAAAAGGCACAATCACAAGTGTTAGTCTCTAGATAATCTAAAACATCCTCAGCATATTGAAAGCCAACTACCTCTGCATCTGGTTTACACTTTTCTACACATTCAATTAAGTTCTCGAGAGCAAGCTCTTCGTCATCTAATACAACGACTTTCATTTATTAATATCCTTTTTAGGCAGTGTTATTACAGCTTTAGTCCCTTCATTAATTATACTTGAAATAACAAAGCTACCATTTGCCATACTTTTAATTCTTTCTCTAACATTATTAATACCAATATGTACTTCTTTATCTAAATTGTAGCTATCAACATCAAAGCCTAATCCATTATCACTTACTTCAATGATAACAGAATCTTCATTTTCTTTAGTTGAGATAAATATAGTTCCCCCTCCTCTCTTTTTTGATAGTCCATGCTTAACAGCATTTTCAACTAAAGGTTGAAGTGATAGAGGAGGACACATAAAGGAAGTTGTTTGAATATCATAGCTAACACTAATGTTTTTAAACCTTATTTGTTCTAGAGCTAAATATGTTTTAGTATGATTTAATTCATCATCAAAAGGAATCATCTTCCTTTTTTCTATTGAAGACATATTATCTCTTAAATAGTCAGAGAAGGTACTAATTGCTTCTTGAGCTTTTTGAGTATCTTTGCCACAAAGGTAGTAAATTGAATTAAGTACATTATATAAAAAGTGTGGTCTTAATTGGCTTAACGCAATTGATATTCGGCTATTAGCAAGCTGTCTTTCTTTCTCTGCTAGCTGTATTTCCTTATCAGCTAATGCTTTTGTAATTTCTCCATGAAAGAGAATTAGAATTAGAATAAGTGAAAGTGTAGTAGAAAGGTATGTTGGTGTAGGCGTCCAATATGGAATTGTAAGCATTGACATAAATGGTAAGACAGAAAAAGAAAGCATTGTATAGAAGGCTTCCTTTGATAGTATCTTTTTATATTTATAAACTAGTAATAACTCAACTATTAGAGTAATGAAATCAAAGAAATTTACTATTCCATATGCCCAGCCATCACAATACCAGCCATCTTCATCAAAGAAGAAAAGCATCCCATTAAAAAGAGAAATCACAACCATGATTAAGAATGTTAAGTTGAATAATGCAAAGATGTTAGCATATCGCCATGAGACTTTTTCTTTCTCCCTTACAAAAGAAA
>NZ_JAXEGN010000277.1:0-4408 GCF_034103065.1 Bullifex sp.
GTAAACTGACCTAAGTTTATGAATTAATTTTTTTTGAAAGCAAATTCATAACACTCTCAAGTAAAGATTTTTCTTTTTCTCTAAAACGTGAATAAGAAGTAGAATCGATATCTAATACCCCAAAACCTTCTAAAGGAATTACGATTTCACTTTTAGATGCACTATCACAGGCAATATGTCCAGGAAAGGTATTTACATCATCAACTATTAATGTTTCACCTCTTTTGTATGCACTTCCGCATACGCCCTTTCCTATTTTTATTTTGGTACATGCAGCTTTTCCTTGGAATGGTCCAAGGTAGAGTTCATCATTATCAAGAAGATAAAAGCCACACCAAGAAACATCATCAAGATAATGAAATATAAGACTAGACAAGTTAGCAAGGTCACTTACTAACTTGTCATCACTTTGAAGGTAAGTAGCGATAAAGCCTAAAAACTCTTCATCGCTAGTAAATTCAAAATTACTAATCATTAGATGGTACTCTTAACAGACTTAACTGGAGTAGCAGCTTTGTTTCCACCACGGAGCTTCTTAGCTACCATTGGCTTAACAATTGTGCCAGGACCATTTAAACAGCCTTCTTCACAGCACATTACTTCGATTAAGTCAACTTCTGGAGCTCTCTTCTCCCAAGTCTTCATCAATCTAAACATTTTCTTATCAACGCCATTAATTGGTTGAGTTCTAATTGATTGAGGATTCTCAACACGAGAAAGAACACAGCCAGCAACACCTGTTGATACAGCAAATTCTCTACAGTCAGCAAAGTTTTCTGTATTACCAAGATCTGCAGCAGCTTCTTCTCTGACATCGATATCTTTAGCCATAAAGATAGCAGCAAGCTCACTGAAGGTGATAACACCATCAACACCACCCTTTCTAACTGCTTCTACTCTCTTAGCAAGACATGGTCCAATGAAGACACATTTTGCGTCCTCTCCAAATTTTTCACGAGCAAGCTTTGCTGTATAAATCATTGGGGAGTAAGCATCTGAGTAGCGTTCCTTGAGGAATGTAAGGTGCTTGTTAACAAGTTCCATATAAGCAGGACAGCAGCTAGTTGTCATATAGCCTTCGCCATTAGCCTTCTTGTGCTGAACTTCTTCTGCCTCATGAATAGCTGTAACCTCAGCGCCTTCAGCAACTTCAATTACATCACTAAAGCCTGCCTTAATAATAGCACTCTTAATCTGAGCAAGTGTTCCTGGGTACTGACCTTCAATTGCAGGAGCAATCATAGCAATGACCTTTTCCTTGTTCTTGATCATCTTTACAACAGGCATTAAACCACTCTTTTCAGCAATAGCACCAAATGGGCAGCTTCTTGAGCAACGACCACAGCTAATACAGTTTTTATGATCGATTTCTACAACACCCTTCTCATTCTTTCTTACAGCACCTACTGGACATGCTTCCTCACATGGAACAGGGATGTGTACAACTGCGTGGAATGGACATACATCCATACACTTTCCACAGCGAATACATCTCTCTTCATTGATATGAGCCTGACCATTTATGAAAGAAATTGCATCTTTTGGACAGTTTGCCATACATGGACGAGCAAAACATCCGCGACATGCATCACTGATTCTGTATTGATCAGGAGGACAACCATAACAGCCTGTAGAGATAGTTGTAAGTAATGGAAGAACAGGAGGATTATTATCGATAATCTCTTTAGCATAAGCCTTTAATGGCTTCTGTTCATCGTCAAAACGTTCAATATCAATACCTAAGAGAGCCATAATTCTATAGCGAACCATAGCTCTCTCTTTATAGATACAACAGCGATTTGGAATTCTATCTTTTGGGATAATTGAATATGGAAGAGCATCTACTTTATCCTCAAGCTCATCTGCAAAGAAAAGTTTGAGAACTTCAGTATCAATGCGTCTTTTCATCGCAGTATATTGGTTGTTAAGTTCAAGCATTATTCTTAACAGCCTCCGTTAATAACTTACAAAATTTCTCTTGTGTAACCTTAGAATGAATAACTCCATTAATCTCAACATATGGAGCACCTGCACCATCAGCCTTACATGCATTAAGACATGATGATCCCTCAATCTCACACTCTGCAATGATTGCAGGATCTACGAAATCGTTGTAAAGGAGAAGATCAGAACCACCCTGAACAAAACAAGCAGTTCCTACGCAGATCTTTACCTGTACTTTCTCTTTCTTCATAACTGTTATCCTCCTACAGATATTCTTGTGAAGTTTCTTTTAAATATATATTTTCAAGCGCATTTCTAAGACGCCCTACTATTGTTCTTCTTATACCAATCTCAACAGGAATATTTGGATCCTGATGAGCCTCATTAATCTTAGTTCCTACGATAAAGTGTATTTGGTCACTGTCGAGGAGTATTTCAACAAACTTCTTAACTGGGTCGTTAGGAAGTTGAGAAACAGGAATCTTCTTTTCAAGCACATTTGCTACTCTTGATAAAGTAAGCATACCTTCTGTAACTAAGTCAATTCCATCCATCTTACTTGCAGGTGGAACATCAGGAGACCAACAAGAAAGATCTACCTTAATTTTCGCATTAAATAGTCTTGAAACAATTAATGCAGTTGTACCACCAGAAACAATTTTCTTTCCATCGAAAGCTTTTATTTTCTCACCTAAGATTTCATCTGCTTCCTTTGTAAATGGAGGACCAGTAACAATTACAGTCTTTCTTGGTCTTCTAATATAAACAACTACTGCTGTAATATCGTCCTTTGAACAAAGGCCATCTAATGTATTAGCCTTTTGAACAATTGAACTACTTAACTCTCTAGATGAGATATTAGGATTAGCCTTTATTAGCTCAGATACATACTTTTGTACACCACTAGTTCTCCAGCCAAGAGGAAGACTCTTTCCTAGTCCTGATTGAGAAACACCATCAGAGAACATTATCAAACGCTCTCCGATTTCCATGTTAAATTGAGAGTATTGAACTACTTCCTTTTTAAAGGCAGCTTCTCTCTGTAACTCTCTTTTATCTCTTTGCCAGCTAACAGGTTCACATCCCTTAAAACGAAGTGCTAATGGGTTATCATACTCAACAAGACGAACATTAATATTTTCCATGTTCTCCTTGTAGTGTATATCTGCAATTGTAAAAGTTGAATAGCTTATCTTTCTTTCACGGCATACAGGAAGTGTATTCATGATTATCTCAGCAGAGTGTCCAAGATCAATTGGTGAAAAACTTAGCTTATGAGCCATATGTGCAGTAAGGGAAGCAAGTACATTAGCCTTTACACCTGAGCCAAGTCCATCAGACAGAGTACAGACAATTTTATTACTCTCAGGATTCCTTGAGAGTAAGAAAACATCTCCTCCAATCTTTTGACCATGTTTATAAATCTGAGCGTAGTCTACATCGATAAAGATATTATTCATTAAACCTCTACCTCGTCATCGATAGTAAACCCATCATTGTTAGAGTCCCCATGAACACTGAATGCATCGATTAAGCTATTTAACATAATCTCTGTTTCAGCAGCATTTTCACCTAAAAGTGATGCGATTTGCTGTACAGTTTCAAGAGACTTCTGAATAACATCTTCAGCCTTCTTTACTACTGTTTCACGTTTTACTGTTGGAGATGTGATATCATCAAACATTGCTCCAAGCAGACGATTTTTTTCAACTAAGAAGAAAGTAACACGCAAGAACTTATCTTTGTAGTGAAGTCTATATTGGTTACGCTTTTGAGCATAAAATTCATCAGAGAACTTCTCATAAAATGGAACGAATCTTTCAAGAGGTAATCCAGAGACTAGAGAAAGCATTGAATCATCAAGTAAAGATTCATCCATATCGCCAAAGATTTTTAAGAAGTTAATGTTACAATCAGCGATATTTAAATCTCTATTAACAATTACAACAGCATTTGGAATTGTTCTTAATAGCATATCAACCTTACTCTGTGCTTCCTTTCTCATCTTAGTTACACACATTTCAGCTTCAGCCATGCCAGAAAGATAAGCAACAGCCATATCGCGACAGGTATTATAACCACAACCACCACAATTTAATTCATCTGCCTTGGTATTCTTTCCAAGTTCAAGAAGTGCTTGTCTTATTTCATCCTCAGAAAATACCTTGTTAAAAGTAATATTACTCTTTGGCTGAGCTGAATTAATAATACCATATCCTTTATCTAATACTTCACGAATAAATTCTTCTTTTGGCTCAAAGAGCTTTTCTCCACTATTTATTCTTTCTTCAGTAAATTGAGCTATTGCATTCTTTCTTGCAGCGAGTGATTTACTTTTATCAGATACAGGACCGTTAATACATCCACCTTCACAACCTAACAGCTCTAAGAATGGGTCATTAGCACTACCTTGTGCTAATACATCATGTATTTCATTAACTCCAGAAAGGGCAAGAGCATCACG
>NZ_JAXEGN010000278.1:0-8216 GCF_034103065.1 Bullifex sp.
TTAGCAAGCTTAGCAATTTCAATATCATGTGGAGGAGTAACCTGACCACCATCTGACCAGTAAACCTTATATCCGTTATACTTTGCAGGGTTATGGCTAGCTGTAATAACAATACCAGCAGTTGCCTTCATGTGTCTTACTGCGAAAGATAGCATTGGTACTGGATGAAGGGTATCATAAAGATAAGTTTTAACTTTATTAGCACTTAAAACTAATGCAGCAGCTTTAGCAAATTCTGGGCTATAGTGTCTTGAGTCGAATGCAATAACTACTGTTGAATCAGAGCCAACAGATAAGCAGTATTCAGCAAGACCTTGTGTAACCTTTCTTACCATAAAGGTATTGATGCGGTTTGTACCACCACCAATTACACCGCGCATACCTGCAGTACCAAAAGCTAATGCTGTATAGAATCTATCATAGAGAGATTCATAATCTTCATTCTTTAAAGCTTCTGCTACTTCACTTCTGAATACTTCATTCTTCTCACTATCGAGGTAGACATGTGCCTTTTCTACCACTTCCTTTTTCATCTCATCAGTTAACACCATCTTTCAGCTCCTCTATTGTGTTTACTAGTTTAATCCCTTGTTTTTCAAATTTTTCAATCATCTCTCTTGGTCTAAAACCCCAAGTAACAAGAATACCCTTTTCAAGATGAGCATTGATAATTGTTTCTCCATCTACCTCACTGTCCCCAACATAAATAACTTCTTCAATAGGAACACCTGAGAGCTTTGCAAATATCTCAACACCCGCCTTATCAGGCTTTAGAGGTATTTTATCACAAAAACCTTGAATAAAAGTAAAATTTATATCAGAAAATAGCTTTTCAACTATTTCTTGAACTAAAACATCACTTTTATTAGATAGGACACCTAAGGCATATCCATTTTGCGACATTGATTTTAAAAATTCCGTTATTCCATCATATGGTTTGGAATAAACACAAGCATTGTTTTTATAAAATGATATTAATTCATGATAAAGAATATCTATTTCATCCTCAGGGTATCTTGCTCCAGAGAAAGCTAAGGCACCAATGAGTGCATTTTTTAATCCCCTACCCACAACACTCATACATTCTTCTCTTGAAATCTCGCGGTTATAGGTAAGTTTTACTGTATGATTAATAGCACATCTAATATCTTCAATTGTATCAACCAAGGTTCCATCTAAATCAAAAAGAATAGCTTTTTTCATAAAATTAATTGTAAATAAAATATGTTAAAAGTGCCATACCGAAAGCTCGATATGGCACAAAATATCATTAACCTTCTTAGATATATCTGGACCTTAAGAAGGAAACAGCCCTCTTGCACCACCCAAGTGACCTATTCCTCTTTCATGCAAAACAGTAAACATCATCTCTCTGAAATATGCAGAAAGTGCATCAAGTTCTGTTGCATTAAACTTCCTGTCTCTATCTGATAGGAGTTTTTCAATTATTTCGCTCATTTTAATCTCCTTTTAATTGTATTTTGTATACAATATACATATAACTATAATTTTAATCTGTCAAACAAATACCTGTTTAATCCAAGTAAATTGCTGGTAGAAATTCTACAAATTGTATACAAAATGCAAAATTGACGACTACAATCTTATCTGATAAGCTAAAGACAAGGGGGAAACCTATGAAAATCGTTTCGACATCACTTTCAGACCAAGCTTATGAACTTGTAAAAGGCGAGATTCTTAAAGGCACAATTAAGGCAGGAAGCAAAATCAGTGAAGATGCTCTTGCAACTCAATTTGGTGTTAGCAGAACTCCAATTAGAGAAGCTATAAGAAGATTAGCTGAATATGGTCTTGTAACTCTTTCACCAAGGTCTCATGCTGCAGTAGTTAAGATTAGTGATAAAGTAGCTCAGGATATTGCTTCTTTACGAATTAATTTGGAGTTTTTCGCCATTGACAACTTACAGGAAAATCTCTTTGATAAAAACTTCTCAAAACTAACCCAGCTTGCTTCTGATTGCCAGCTACAGCTTTCAAATGGAGAAAGAGATAAAGCCTTTGAGCTTGATAGTGCTTTTCATTCTCTATTAATTGAATGTACCGATAACCAAGCTCTTATTGAAGTATATTATCGCTTAGATCCAAAAATTCAGCTCTTAAGAATCGAACAAGATTTAAGTCCTGAAAGTCTTTTATCCTATCTCCAACAGCATACCAAACTCTTATTGTTACTAAAGAATAACGAAAAGCTCAAAGCTAAGAAGCTAATTAGAGAGCACATCACTCATCAGTGAACAAGACGCCAAGCTTTGTTTAAGCATCTCTTTGCATTTGCAATTACGATGCGTTCATCTTCTCCTGGAAGTGGCCTTACTTCAAAGCCTAGAAAGTTATTTCCTCCTTCTTTTAAATATCCGAAATCCTTTAGATGCTGCAGAAATATAGTAAGCTCTGCAGTATCATTTTCACCCTTTTCATAACCAAATCTAGGATGCATATCTCCGTACGCTACATTATTTTTATCTTTAATTGATGTATTACCAATGTGAGCATGCTTGATATAGTCTCTTATAGGAGTTAGGTTTTCTTCTATTGTTTCCCCAATCATAGGGATGTGTGATAAGTCACACATAAAACCAAAATTATCAATATCCTTTACCTGTTCTAAGAATGCTGTAACTCTGTCAATTGGACCTAGTAATGAACACTTATCAATTGTATGGTCAAAGATTTCAAGTGTTACAGTAATATCAAAGTTTTTCGCATATTCACAAAGATCTCTAGTACTCTTTGCAAGAGCAGCAATGTGTTCAGCTATTTTATTTTTATCATAAGTTCTTGATAAAAACTGGAATTCTTTGGCTCCAATTGTATGCGTTTCATCAATACCTTTCTTTAATTCCTCAACTGCCTTTAATCTTTCACTCTCATCTAAAGAGTTAATATTAAGCTTATTTTTAAAAAGTCTTGAGTGACCACAATAGGTATAGTCCATATGAGCACTTTTTATTAATGAAACTACTTCATCCATTAAGCCTTCAAATGGCATTTGTGATATTTCAACACCTTCAAAATAATCATCATAAAGAATAGTTTTTAGTTTTGAGATATATTCCTCTTTGCTTTTAATAAAATGAAATCTCTTATTTACATTATTATTGGCTTTTACACTCTTTAATTTGTACGCAACATTTACTTCTAAGAAAAGAAAAAAAGTAAGCACAATAAGTTTCCAAGCAAAGTGCAAGGAAATCGAAGATGAGTTATTAAGGATTCAAAAACAGAGGAAGCTAAATTTTTCATATATTAAAAGAATGGCTAACGACCAAGATGAAGTAATAATCCTAGTTAAAGATTTAAAAAATAAAGTTGCTGCTATTGCTATGAAGGATGATATTAAGACATTTTTCTTTTCATCTTTTAGAGGAGCAAATTGCTTCTACGAGAAGTCAAATAAGAAAATATTGAGTGCTAAAGTTGAAGTAACAATTAATGATGATATATTTACATATAATTTTGGAACTAAACCATTTAGGCAAAATGGAATTATTGGAAAAGTAATAATTGAAACTTGTGAAGAATTTGTTAAAGCATTAAATGATATTAATGAGCCTTAACATTTGCTAAGGCTCTTATATGGTAATTATTAAAGTGCTTTAGTGTAATAAAGTAAGTTTTCCATAGTTAAAGCTAAATCGTTCTTTGCTCTAACTCTTGCTTCCTTATAGGTAACAGCAACTCTGTTAATTGAGAAAATACCAGTAACACCTTCTTTGTATGCGCCACTTACATCGTCTCCGATATCACCAACGATAGCTACGACCTTAACACCCTTTGCTTTTGCTTTTCTAGCAACACCAATTACAACCTTACCTCTAAGGCTTTGACCATCAATTTTTCCTTCGCCAGTGAAAACAAAATCTGCACCATCAAGTAAAGAATCAAAATGTACAGTATCAAGAACAGTTTCAATTCCCATTTGTAGTTCAGAAGAGAAGAATGCAACCATGCCACCACCCATTCCACCGGCAGCTCCAGAGCCTGGAATATGCTGAACATCAACTCCACAGTCTCTAATCATTACTTCAGATAACTTACGCATCTTTTCATCAAGTTCTTTTACCATATTTTCATTGGCACCTTTTTGTGGTCCATAAACTGCAGGTGCACCTTCTGGTCCATAGAAAGGATTATCAATGTCACACATTGTAACAATTTTAATCTTCTTTAGTCTTTCATCGATTGTTGATGTATCAATCTTTGCAACCTTATCCAATGTTGCTCCAACAGGAATAAATGCTTTTCCTTCGCTATCTAAGAAAGTTACTCCACATGCTGATGCAAGACCACACGCCGCATCATTTGTAGCACTACCACCAAGACCAACAATAATCTTTTCAACACCCTTACTTGCTGCATCGATAATAAGCTGTCCAACTCCGTATGTTGTTGTCTTTGATGGATCCTTTCTATCTCCTACCATAGGTAGGGCAGCTGCTGCTGCCATTTCAACGATGGCAACATTACCAGGTAAAATACCATAGTAACCATTGACACTTTCACCCATATAAGGGCCTGTAACAGTTTTAAATACCTTCTCTCCACCTAAAGCTTCAAGGAAGGCATCAACGCTACCCTCACCTCCATCAGCTACAGGAATTGAGATAACATCACACTCTGGGTATGCTTTTAATATTTCTTTCTTCATTATCTGACAAATTTCAGCTGAAGACATTGTACCTTTAAATGAATCAGGGATAAGGATTACTTTATTCATGTTTACTCCTTTTGCTAATATAATAACCGTTTTATTTATCTTAATAAATGAATTTATCTCTTTTTAATGTATACAATATACGATTATTATAGCTCTATCAAGAAAAAAAAGGATGTTGAAGAAAAAGTTTTCATGAATTATTATTTTTCCACTATGTATAACGTAATACTTAAGCCAAATAAAGAAAAACAGCTTTTAAAGCACCATCCATGGGTTTTTTCTGGAGCTATTGATAATATTGAACCAAAATTTGTAAATGGAGACCTTGCAAAGGTATTTTCTTCTGATAATAAATTCATTGCGTATGGTTACTATGATGAAAAAAGTCATATTATTTTGCATCTTCTTAGCTGGGATGAAAAAATAATTCCAGATGATTCATTTTTGCTTGATGCACTAAAAAGTGCAATTTATAGAAGAAAAGATCACTTTAACAAAGATAGAGATAATGCATTTCGCTTAATTCATGGAGAAGCTGATTTCATACCAGGACTAGCTTGTGATGTTTATGCATCACACCTTAAGTTAATTGTTTCATCACGTTATGCGTATTATAAAATTAATCTAATAAAAGATACTCTAATTAAACTGCTTAAACCTAAGACTATTACAGTTATTATGGACAAAGAGTATGCAAAAGCAGAATCTCTTCCTCAAAAAATCTTATACTTTGATAAAAATGGAGAAAAGGTAGAAGAAGGAGAAAAAACAATTTCCTTCTATGAAAGTGGAATTCGCTTTGAAATAGAAAATACAAATAGCCAGAAATCTGGTTTTTACTGTGACCAAAGAGACAATAGAAATATTGTTGAAAGCTACTGTGAAGGAAAAACAGTTTTAGATGCATGCTCTTACACTGGTGCATTTACACTCCATGCCCTTCGCGGAGGAGCACTAAGTGTTGATGCCTTAGATCAGTCTGAGAGTGCACTTAGACATCTTCTCTATCAAGTTCACTTAAATGAAGATGAAGGTATAATTCCACCTTCTTCTCGTGATAAAGTTACTATAAAAAGCTGTGATGTATTTGACGAGATGAGAAGAATTGAAAGTAATAAATATGATTTTATTATTCTCGATCCGCCTAAGCTTGCCGCAACTAAAGGAAAGCTTGAAAATGCATTAAAGGCCTATAAGGATTTAAATAGAAATGCAATGTTGAAGATAAAAAATGGTGGTTTAATTGCATCTTTTTCTTGCTCAGGATCTGTAACTCGTGAAATTTTAAGACAGCAAATTGCATATGCCGCAGCAGATGCAGGTTTAGAGATTCAGATTATCAGGACCCTCAGTGCAGGAGATGACCACCCTATTAGAATTTCATTTCCAGAAAGTGAATACCTTAAAGGTTTTATTTACAGAGTTATTCGTTAGTTTTTTTCTTCTTTTTCTTCTTCTTAACTTTGGTAGTTTTATCCCAATTGTTAATTATGAATGATCCTACGATTGAAACTAGTGCACAAATAACAAGTAAGAATACCCAAGCATAAAATTTATCTTGATGAGGAAGTCTTACGTTCATTCCGAAGAAACCTGTTATGAATGTTGGAAACATTAATGCAAGAGAAATAATAGTAAGACGTTTCATTATGATGTTCATATTATTTCCAAGAACTGAGCTAAAGGCTTCCATCGTACCTGTTAAGATACTTGAATAAATATTTGCCATCGCAATAGCCTGTTTATTATCTGTTATTACATCATTTAAAAAATCTATTTCATCTTCACTATTAAGCTTAAATAGTGGAGTTTTAGATAACTTTTCAAGTAAACTTTCATTAGTTGTTAAGCTTGTTGTTAAATAAACTAATGACTTTTGGATATCAAGTAAGCGAATAATTTCATCATTAGAAACAACATCATGCAAACGCTCTTCAACAATATCTTTTTGTCTGTTGATGTACTTTAGCATTCTAATAAATACAAGTGCTGAACGACCTAAAATTGATAAAACAAAGCCTTCCTTTGTCGCCACAGGGTATTGCCTAAATCTTCTTTTTGCAAAGTCCTCTAAAACAACACTATCCCCCTGGCAAATAGTTATTACTTTATCTTTATAAAGAATAATACCAAGCGGAATTGCATTTTGAATTAATGGAGAATCTTGATCTTCATCATCAAGTGGAATACGCACGATTAAGGCAGTATAGTCGTCTTCCTTCTCAATTCTTGACTGCTCATCTTGGTCGAGTATATCGGCAAGTAAGTCAGAGGAAATTAAATATTCTTCTGTCAATACAGATAAATCTTCTCTGTTGATATCTCTGACATCAACCCAAGTATAGTTCCTCTTATCATCATTAGCTCTAATTGTTATCATTTCTGCACTCCCCAAAATACCATCTAGATAGGAAGTGAGATAATATATTAACCTACCTGAAGATGGATTATGTTTATTATTAATTTAGAACTAGGCAACGGGTTAGCATCATCTTTAGTAGACATAATCCAAATCTCCTTATAAAAAATACACATACACTATAATGCAATAAGTAAATTATTGGAAGAATAAAAAATTAAATATCTGTATCCCATTGAATAAAAAGTTACGACTCTTCCATTATTTTTTTTAGTACTGCAACTAATTATAATCCCAGTTGGTTTTTGTATTGAACTATCGATTAATTTAAATTTAGAGTTTATAACATAAGGTATCAACTTTTGACTTAAAATTTTCTTTAGATAAACTAGAGATATCAATTACACAGGGTGGTGTAATATTTCTACTATTAAAAAAAATTAATAAGTGTTTTTACAACACCTTCATAATAGGAATTCTTAGCATATTTAACTACATAATTATGAACTGCCTCTCCCTATCATCTCCATCTAATGTTGTCTTATAATTCATTACGAACTACTTTATTAGTTCATCTTTGTATTTCGTAATCAAAAGAAGTTAATCTTAGCATTATATTTTGCATTTTTATCTAAAATATTTCTATTTTATACCCAGCCTCATTAAAAGAAGCTGAGTATAAAGTTTTAAGATTAATAGCTTAGTCCTAATTTCTTAGCAATAGACATAAACTCTTCTTTAGACAATCCAGAGTTAGCAATTGCACAGGAAGTTGTTATATTTCCACTATTAACAAGATTAATAAGTGTTTTTACAGTACCTTCATTGATGCCATCAGCTTTGCCAATTTTAATGCCATCCTCTTTTCCAATTTTAATTCCATCATCCTTACCCTCATCATAGGATTTTGCTGCATACTCTCTAATTGCTTCACAAACCTTATCTTCACCTTTTTGTGTTGTCTTATAATACATCGTACACTCCCTTATCACTTGATCTTTCATATCACTGTAATTGTAAGAAATTAAACTCTGCATTAGATTATTTAAATCTTCTCGACCTTTATTTTCTGCATTTACATAAATGATATTATTACCATCTTTTAATGGCAAGTTTATTTCTTTTTCTTTCCTTATAAACTCATATAATTGTTTTCCAAGCCCAAAGATATCCTTTTCC
>NZ_JAXEGN010000279.1:0-11570 GCF_034103065.1 Bullifex sp.
TGCTGTAGTAGATTATGGTATTAAATACTCAATAATCGATGATTTATATCAAAGAAATTGTGCTGTAACACTATTTCCTCCTACCTTCAAGGCTGAGGATGTACTCGATAAGGGATATGATTTATTGTTCTTATCAAATGGACCAGGAGACCCTGCCCTACTTTCTGATACAGTAAATGAAATTAAAAAATGTTTAAAAAGAATTCCAATTCGTGGAATTTGTCTTGGACACCAATTACTCACTATTGCCCTTGGAGGAAGAACTTGCAAGATGGATTTTGGTCACCATGGTGGTAACCAACCAGTTAAAGATATGTTAACAGGCAAGACCTTTGTAACAAGCCAAAACCATGGATTTATGAGTGATGAATCATCTCTACCACAAGGCGTTGAGGTATGGATGAGAAATGCAAATGATGATTCAGTAGAAGGAATAATTTCAAGAGAAAATAATGTTAAATCAGTACAGTTCCACCCTGAAGCATCACCTGGTCCTCACGACAAAAATGATATCTTTGATGAATTTTTAAAGGAGCTTTAATATGCCAAGAAGAGATGATATCCACCATATTTTAGTAATCGGTTCAGGTCCAATTGTTATCGGACAAGCATGTGAGTTCGACTACTCAGGTAACCAGGCAGTTAAAGCATTAAAGGAAGAAGGTTACGAAGTATCACTTATCAATCCTAACCCTGCAACTGTCATGACAACTCCAGGAATTGCGGACCATATCTTCCTAGAACCTTTAAAGGTTGAGTATATTGAGAAAATATTTCAGCAGGTTGCACCTGATGCAATACTCTCAACAATGGGAGGACAGAGTGCTTTAAACCTTACTATGGAACTTCAAGAAAAGGGTATTCTTGAAAAGTATGGAGTAAAGGTTATTGGTGCTTCTGCAGATGCAATTAATAAAGCAGAGGATAGAGGTGAATTTAAAAAGATTGTTTCAAGCCTTGGCCTTGAAAGTGCAAAATCTATGATAGTTCACTCTCTTGAAGAAGCAAAGGCTGTACTAAACGAAATACCTCTTCCATTAATTATTAGGCCATCCTTCACTCTTGGTGGTATGGGTGGATCAATTGCTGAAAAACCAGAGGAATACCTTCCTCTAGTTGAAAGAGCATTGGAAATCAGTCCAGTTCATGAAGTTTTAATAGAAGAGTCTTTAATTGGTTGGAAAGAATTTGAAATGGAAGTTATGAGAGATAATAGAGATAATGCTATTATTGTTTGTTCCATCGAAAATATCGATCCAATGGGTGTCCATACAGGTGATAGTATTACAATTGCACCTAGCCAAACTCTCTCAGATAGAGAGCTACAAAAGATGAGAGATGCTTCAATTAATATCCTTCGTGCCGTAGGTGTTGATTGTGGTGGTTCAAATGTTCAATTTGCACTCAATCCAAAAGATGGAAGAATGATTGTAATTGAGATGAACCCTAGAGTATCACGTTCATCAGCATTAGCAAGTAAGGCAACAGGATTTCCTATTGCTAGATGCTCTGCAAAGCTTGCTGTTGGTTATACTCTCGATGAAGTAGTAAATGAAATTACAGGACAATCTGTTTCATGCTTCGAACCTGCATTAGACTATGTAGCAGTTAAGGTTCCTCGCTTTGAGCTCGAAAAATTTCCACTCCCTGTTTCTGCTTTAGGCACTCAAATGAGAAGTGTTGGTGAAGCTTTAGCACTTGGAAGAACCTGTGGTGAAGCATTAAATAAAGCATTAAGAAGTGCAGAAAGAAAGGTTGAAGGCCTTCAGGAATTAAAAGGTGATGTTGATACAATTTTACATGCAGCACATCCATTAAGATTAGAAGCAGCTTATACTGTAATTAAAGAAAAAGGTATAGATGCTATTGCTGAAGTAAATAAAATAACAGGCTTTGATCCTTACTTCTTATATGTTTTATATGAACAAGCTGAACTCGATAAAAAAATTGAAAAAGGCCTTACAAACGAACTATTAATTGAAGCTAAAGAAAATGGCATGTCTGATAAGAGAATTGCAACCTTAGCTAAGATTACAAGTGAGGAAGTTAAAAAAATGAGAGATGAACTTAATCTTCATATCTCAACTCACTATGTTGATACTTGTGCTGGAGAAGCAAAGGCTCTAACACCATATTGCTATACTACTTATAGTGAAGCAGATGAAGGCACTCCACTTGGAGAGGATGCTGTAATTATTCTAGCTTCTGGACCTAATAGGATTGGACAAGGCTTAGAGTTTGATACCTGTTGTACCCTTTCTTCCCTTGCTTACAGAGCAAAAGGAAGAAAAACAATTATGGTAAACAGCAATCCTGAAACCGTTTCAACAGACTTTAATACCTCAGATAGACTTTATATCTCACCTCTTACAAGTGAAGAAGTAATAGAGATAATGAGAAAAGAAAAGTGTAACAGAGTTGTTGTTCAACTTGGTGGTCAAACCCCACTTAATATGGCAGCAGACCTTGAAAAAGCTGGTGCACAAATAGTTGGAACATCTCTTGATAGTATTGATAGAACTGAAGATAGAGGAGAATTCTCAGATCTTGTTAAAGAACTTGGACTCAGACAACCTGAAAACAGAATGGGTATTAGCAAAGAGGATGTAATAAATAAAGCTAAAGAAATTGGCTTCCCTGTTCTCCTCCGCCCATCATTTGTTCTTGGTGGAAGATGTATGTTCATTGCATATGATACAGCTGGACTTGAGGAATTCTTCTTAACAAGTGGCCTTGAAATTAGTGAAAAAGCTCCAGTACTTGTAGACCAATTCTTAGAGGATGCATTTGAGTATGATCTTGATGCTCTCTCAGATGGTAAGCACATCTATATTGGAGGTATTTTGCAACACATCGAGGCTGCGGGTATCCACTCTGGTGATAGCGCTGCTGTTTTCCCTCCATATAAAAGTAAACCTGAAATTATCCAAGAGATGAAAGAATGGACTCTAAAACTTGCAACAAAACTAAATGTAAGAGGCCTCATGAATATCCAGTTTGCTGAAAAAGATGGAAAGCTTTACATAATTGAAGTTAACCCACGTGCTTCAAGAACTGTACCTTTTATTTCAAAATCTAGTTCAGTAAATCTTGTTGAAGCTGCAGTAAAAGTTTGGGAAGGTGAAGATTTAGTATCTCAAGGCTTAGTTAAGAAAGGTGAATATATCGCAACAGGAAGATGTACTGTTGGTTGGGCTATCAAAGAAGCTGTATTCTCATTCGATAGATTCTTAAATGTAGATCCTCAACTAGGTCCTGAGATGAGATCAACAGGAGAAGTTGTAGGTATTGGAACAACCTTCGGTGAGGCATATGCAAAGAGCCAAGCTGCTAGTGGTAACCTACTTCCAAGAAAAGGAAGGGTAGTAATTTCTGTAAATAAAAAGGATAGAAAAACTATTCTACCAATTGCAAAAAAACTTGAAGAGTTAGGCTTTGAGCTATTTGCCACAAAAGGTACTGCAAGGGATCTATTTAACGAAGGTATTTTAACAAACGTCGTCTTAAAGGTTAATGATGGCCACCCAAATATCGTTGATATGATAAGAGCACACAAAATTGATCTTGTTATCAACACTCCAATGGGATTCCATTCTAGAAAGAGTGATGATGATATTAGAACTGAGGCAATGCGCAATAAAATACCATATACCACTACAACTAGTGCCGCTCATGCAGCGACTTTGGCAATAGAATTCTTAAAGAAAAAGGAGTATATAGTTCGAGAATTAAGAAATAAATGAAAAAAGAGCTATTAATCTGAATATTTTTTACTAAAAAAGTGTTTACACTTTATTAGAAAGATTGTATGTTAATATATAGCTGGTGCTAGCTAACTGTCTGTCACAATTTCCCTCAACACACCTATTGATGGCGGTCAGCAGCACCTTTTTTTATACCTTTTTAATACCTATAAAATTTTTTAAGCCAAAATAATTTTTTTTTATTAAAGAAATAAGCAGAATAATATTAGATCTATTACCCCCCCCCTAAAGATTTTTAGATACTTATGACATAACGACTTTAAAAATATTTTTAATAATGAATATCAAAAAAATAAGTTAACTTATCTATTTTCAAGCTTCTTAATATAAATATTTGCAAAATAATTGCAAAATATATATTTAAGATTTAGTATTTAAGCCAAGGAGATTACAAATAATGCTTATTAATTTTACTTTTAAAAATTATCGTTCTTTTTATGATGAACAAACTCTTTCTCTCCTTGCTAGCCATGACAAGGTGATGGAAGAAAATATTGCAACTGTTAGCACAGACCTTGTTCCAGGTAATATTGGTGTTCTAAGAAGCATAACACTATTTGGTGATAATGAATCTGGAAAGACAAATCTCTTAAAAACCTTGAATTTCATGAAGAAAATGGTATTTTTATCATCTTCAATGAACACTGTTATGTTTAATGAGCCTTTTGCTCTTTTAGAGTATTCATCACTATTAGATACTCATCTTGAAGTTGAAATTATTCAAAATGGTAGTTTTTATAAATATGGATTTGTAATTAATGATAATAAAATAACAAAAGAATGGTTATTTAAGAGAACTGAAAGATTAACTCCAATATTTAAAAGAAATGGAGATGAGCTTCAAATTACTTCATTAAGCCGTAATGAAGCATCTCTACTCTCCCCTTCAAAATCTGTTTTATTTTTATCAATTGCAGATAAACTAAATTTATCAATAAAAAATAGTATTCTAGATGTAAAGGAATTTTTCCAAAATCTTGAGTTTATCTGTGAACCTAAGAGAGAATATTTAAACTTATACTTAGAAAATGAAGATAGGATTAGGACTGCCAATACTATACTAAAAAACATAGATATGGGTTTTTCAGATTTAAAACTAATTAAGATGGGATCCTACATTGATGCAGAGCTATCACAAGATGTCTATAACGAAACAGGAGATATCATAAAGAAACGAAAGTTAAGACTTTTCCAAGATCAGGAACTACTTGGCAGAGGTATTGTTCATCTTTGTTGTATTCTTCCTGTCTTACTAAAAGCACTAGATACTGGTGGTACAATATTAATAAACGATTTAGGATCTGCATTAAGTGTTAATTTAGCTGGTTTTTTACAAAACTTTTTCTCAGACAATAGAATCAACAAAAAGGGATCTCAAATGCTTGCAACTTCATCACTAAGTATGTTAATGGATGAATCTCTAAGAAGAGACCAAATTTATTTAGTAAGTAAAGATAATCAAGGAAAGAGTTCTTTACACCGTCTCTCAGACAGAAAGAATGTTAGAAAGAGCGATGTATATAGCAAGAAGTATCTTAAAGGAGAGTATACTAAGCAGTTAGCTGCATCAACTAAATAATTGTAAAGAAAATAGGATGATGATATTATTCCATAATGTAATCCTATTTCAGGCAGGAGAATAACATGTCAGAAGAAGCTTTTATGCAGAGAACAGTCACATGTGGTGATCTTAGAGCTACAGATGAAGGTAAAAGCGTAATCCTAAACGGTTGGGTCCACAGAGATAGAAACCATGGTGCCCTTCATTTTATAAATCTTAGAGACCGCTATGGTCTTACTCAAGTTGTAGTTGATGATGATGCATCTCAAGAACTTCAGGAAGTAGCAGCTTCCTTAAAACTTGAATACTGTATTGCAGTCAAAGGTATTGTTCGTCGTCGTCCAGATAGCATGATTAACCCAGATATGGCTACTGGGGAAATTGAAGTTAAAGCGGAGAAGATTGAAATTCTATCTCAGTGTGCTGTTCTTCCTTTCATGATCGATGATGAGTGTAATGCTAAAGAAGACTTAAGATTAAAGTACCGCTTCCTTGATTTAAGAAGTAAAGGTATGACCGATAGAATAGTTTTAAGACATAAGATTGTTAAAGCTATTAGAGAGTACTTCTATAAAACTGATTTCTTAGAAATCGAAACACCTACCCTTATCAGAAGTACACCAGAGGGTGCTAGAGACTTCTTAGTCCCTTCAAGAATTTATCCTGGTAAATTCTTTGCTCTTCCACAGTCACCACAGCTTTATAAGCAGCTATTAATGGTAAGTGGTATGGATAAATACTTCCAAATTGCTCGCTGTTATAGAGATGAAGATCCAAGAGGTGATAGACAGCTCGAGTTCACCCAGCTCGATATCGAGATGAGCTATGTAACTAGAGATGATGTACTATTAATGATGGAAGATCTATTTAATGATGTATTTAAGAAAGTGTTAGATGTTGACCTTCCAAAGCACTTTAAGAGAATTGCATATAACGATGCTCTAAATACTTATGGTTGCGATAAACCAGATTTAAGATTTGGACTTGAAATGCATGATGCTTCTTCATTTGCTGCTAAATCAACTTTCAATGCATTCTTAGAACCATTAAAAGGTAAAGGTGCAGTTAAGTACATTGTAGCACCTCACAAAGATGGTTTTGACTATACAAGAAAGTACATCACAGAACTTGAGGATGCGGCTAAGGTTTACGGCGCTAAGGGTCTTGCTTGGATGAAGGTTCAAGATGGAAAACTTTCAGGTGGTGTTACTAAGTATTTTGCAGGTCTTGAAAGTGAAGTACTTGAAACAACAGGTGCTAAAGATGGTGATTTAATCTTATTAGTTGCTCATGACAACTGGAAGAAATGCTGTAACAGCTTAGGTGCTGTAAGAAGCAAGCTTGGTGCAGATTTAAAGCTTATCAATGAAGATGAATTTGCATTCTGCTGGATTATTGACTTCCCTCTCTTTGAGTACAATGAAGATGAAGGCCATTGGGAAGCTGCTCACCACATGTTCAGTATGCCACAGGCTGAATACATTGATACACTTGAAAGTGATCCAGGTGCTGTAAAGGGCGATCTTTATGACCTCGTATTAAATGGTTATGAACTTGCTTCAGGTTCAATAAGAATTCATGATATCGAGCTTCAGAAGAGAATCTTCAGAATCTGTAACTTCCCAGATGATGTTGCTCAAGAGCGTTTTGGCTTCTTACTTGATGCATTTAAATTCTCTCCACCACCACACGGAGGAATTGCACCAGGAATTGATAGACTTTGCATGATTATCAGCAAGGTTAATACAATTAGAGAGGTTATTGCATTCCCTAAAAATACAGCTGCAATGTCACCAATGGATGACTGCCCTGCATATGTAGAAGAGGGCCAGCTTAATGACCTTAAGTTAAAAATTGTACAGGAAGAAAAGTGATAGATACAATCATAATTGGGGGAGGAGCTGCTGGCTCCTTCCTTTCTTCTTTAATTCCCTCAGCTCATCTTTTTGAAAAAACAAATAAACTATGCTCAAAATTATTAATAACAGGTAATGGAGCATGTAATGTTACACATAGTGAAGATATAAAATCATTTATTACTCATTACTACGACAAAAAGAATTTTATATCTCCTTCAATTTATGCCTTTGGTCCAGAACGTATAAGAGAATATCTTAAAGTAAAAGGTGTTGAAACATACATTAGAGAAGATGGAAAGGTATTTCCAACCTCTAATAATGCAAATGATATCAAGAATGCATTGGTAAAGGATTTAAAAAATATCCATCTCAATGAAGAAGTAGTTTCAATAGAGAAAAAGGATAACTACTTTATTGTTAAGACAAATAAACAAAGCTATGAGGCGAAAGTAGTTGTATGCGCAACGGGTGGTGCATCATATCCTCTAACTGGCTCTGATGGCTCATTTTTTACTATTTTAAAATCCCTTGGGCACAAAATAATTCCTCTCAGGCCAGCATTAAGTGCACTAATCACAGATAGTATCAATACTCAAAAGTTAGAGGGTATTACACTTAACAACGTAACACTAACCCATAAAAAGAAGAAATACACAGGACCTATCTTATTTACAAAAAGAGGTATAACAGGCCCAATGGTTATGAATATGTCTAGATTTGTAGAAAATAATGATGAAGTTATACTTACTTTTGCTAATCTAGATAAAGAAGAAATTAAAAACCAAAATGGGAAAACAAAATGCATTAATGCAATCCATGATTTAACTTTATTGCCTAAATCATTTTTAGAAGTAGTATTATCATGCTCAGAAAAGAAAGTAGCAGAACTTTCTAAAAAAGACATTCAAGAAATAATGGAGAATATTACTTCTTTAAAACTAAATGTAAAACTTGATAAGCTTAATCTTGCAACAGTAACTAAAGGTGGTGTTGATTCTTCACAAATCGATAAAACCACATTTAAGTCAAAATTAGTCGATAATCTTTACATAATTGGTGAATGCACAGATGTTGATGGCGAGTGTGGTGGATACAACCTCACTTACGCATTCTCAAGTGCATACTGCGCATACCTTTCTATTTCTAATCGTCAGATTTAATAATATCTGAAAAAGCAAATTGCTGGTCGTCCATACCTTCTGCACGACCAGTCCACTCAATCATAGGATCATCAATTTGCCAAGCGCAATCATCTTTATAGTCCAATTGCATCAGAAACCTTCGTTAGAGCATCAATAGTAGTTTGAATTAATTCAGGAAGCTCGATACCACAAAGCTCTGAGCCCTTGAGAATTAAATCTCTATTTACACCAGCAGCAAAGCCTTTGCTTGACCACTTTTTCTTTACAGATTTAACACTCATACCAACCATTCTTTCTGGTCTCATTAATGCAGTAGCATATACAAGACCAGTTAATTCATCGATAGTAAATAAGATTTTTTCCATCTCTTTTGTTGGCTCAACATCACAGCAAATACTCCAACCATGAGAACAAACAGAGTGGATAAAATCCTCATCAAAATAAGGTGCAAGTAACTCTGGAGCTTTCTTGCAATGCTCTTCTGGATACATTTCCCAATCGATATCATGTAGTAAGCCTACAATACCCCAATACTCAGGATCCTCACCCTTCTTTAGAGCAAATTCTCTCATCGTAGCCTCTACACAATATGCATGGTGTAGTAAGCTTTCACTTTTATTATATTTTTTAAAAACTTCTAAGGCTTCATCTCTACTTAACATATTTAGTCCTCTAATAATTGATATTATTTCTTTTATTACTCTTTTAGAAGTCTTTTTTGTTGATAATACTCTTTTATAAAACTGAAAATTGTAAGAGCAATAAATATTGCTAAATGTACAATTACAATAGATGCACCTACAGGAGTACCAGCATTATAACTAATTGTAATTCCAATCATGAAGGCAGAAAGCGAAATGACAGCAGAAAGAATTGTCACCCCCTTATACGTTGTTGCAACTCTTTTTGCACTTAAGCAAGGAAAAATTATTAAAGCACTTATTAGCAGGGAGCCTAACATCCTCATACCAAGTACAATTGTGAGAGCAGAAAGAATTGCTAATAGAGTTGTATATCTATCTGCTTTAATTGATGCAGATCTAGCAAATACAGGATCGAAGGTAACTACATATAGTCTTGGATATAAAAGAATATATGAAAGAAGTACAGCTAAGGAAAGGATTATAGAAAATACTGCATCAGTTTTATTTACTGCTAATAAAGATCCAAAAAGGAAGTTATTAATATCTGTATTTGTACCTTTAACATAGCTTATTACCATTACACCTATTGCAAGAGATGATGATGAAATTAGTGCAATAGCGCTATCACTTCCAATTTTGCTTTTCTCATTAATTCTCAATATCAAAATAGCGGCTATTACAACAACAGGTATTGTAAAAGCAAGAGGTGAAAAAGAGAAAATAGTAGCAACAGCTAAAGCTCCAAAGCCTACATGAGATAAACCATCTCCAATCATGGAAAAACGTCTAAGTACTAATGATACTCCAAGTAATGCTGAGCAAAGTGATACTAAAAGACCAACTATTATTGCCCTTTGCATAAAAGAATAAGAAAACATCTCAATCATGGTGGCCACTCTCCTCTAAATATTTTTTACCTACTTCACTCTCAAAGTATCTTTCCTTTTTTCCAAAGAAGAATGATTTTCCCAAATGTAAGATTGTATTAGCACTATTTAAAGCAGGATGGACGTCATGAGTTACCATAATAATAGTCATTTTGTCTTCATTTAAGTTATCAATAATTTTATAAAGTTCAGATGAAGTATGGCTGTCTAACCCTGAAACAGGTTCATCAAGAAGTAATACCTTTTTGGCAGCACACAAAGCTCTAGCAAGTAATACCCTCTGCTGTTGTCCACCTGATAGAAGAGCAAATGGTTGCTTTGATAGGTTTAAGATTTCAAGCTTAGCCATATTATCTAAAGCCCGCTTCTTATCATTTTTATCATAAAAGAATCTACTTTTAAGGGAATTAACACAACCAGATAACACCACCTCATAAACAGAGGAAGGAAAGTCTCTCTGTATTTGAGATCTCTGAGGTAAATAACCTATTTCAGAGCGATCAAAGGAAAAATCTAGATTGCCTTCTAATGGTTCATGTAAATTCAATATTGCTTTTACAAGTGTAGATTTTCCCGCACCATTATCCCCTAAGATACAAAGGTAATCACCTTCAGAAACAGTGAAATTTAGATTTTTAGCAACTACTTGATCTTCATAACCTAAGGTTATGTTCTTACCAACTATTAGAGGTTTCAATTCAAGGCCTCCTTAATTACATCAATATTCTTTTTCATTAAATCTACGTAAGTAACACCCTCTAGCCCTTCTCTTTTAGAAATATTGTGGCAGGAATTAAATTCAAGGACCTTACACCCTGTTTCATCACTTACAACGTTTGATAAGAGTGTATTAGCAAGCTCCATGTGTAAAACTACTGGGATATTATTATCTTTAACATAATCAATTAAAGAAGCAACAGTTTTAGCACTTACCTCACTCTCACTTGCGCATCCTGGAAAAGCTGCAATATAGTCTAAACCAAATTCAGATGCAAAGCAGGCAAGAGGAAAACGATCTGTTACAACTAAAGTTTTTCTCTTTGAAGAAGCTATAATTTCTTCAAATGATTCTTTTATTTCTATTAAAGAGGATATGTATGAATCACTATTTGCTATGTATGTATCAGCATTCACTGGATCAATAGAGATAGCAACTTCACAGAGGGATTTTATTATTTCAATTTCATTTGAAATACTTGTCCATACGTGTTCATCAAAAACCTCTCCCTCTTCTTCCTCTTCCTTTTGAACAATTCCTTCATCTGATTCAATTAACAATAGTGATACATTATCTATCAAGCGAAAATTAATTACTTCCTTGTCCAATGAGGATAAAATTTTATCAACATAACTTTCACTTTCTCCACCAGTTGAGATAAATAAATCAGAATTCATTATTCTGATGATATCTTCACTAGTTGGTTCATATGAATGACTCTCTCCTCCATATGGTAAAATCATCTTGATATCTGCTTTATCACCAAAAACTGCACGAGCAGCATCATAGCAAGGAAAATTTGTTGCACTGATAACTAATTTATCTTTATTCTCCTCACTCTTAGTACAAGAAAGAAGTAAAAATATAGATAGAAATATTATTAAAGCTTTCTTCAATTCTCACTGCTCCTACATTTATCACAAACACACTGGATTACTTGATCAGAGTCAATTTTTAATCCACTCTTTTCCATCGCCTTCTCAATTTCATGACTA
>NZ_JAXEGN010000280.1:0-2176 GCF_034103065.1 Bullifex sp.
AATAATTTTTTCATGATATACTCCTTCACCATCCAAAAATACATATGGATGTTCAACATTTTAATGATTTTTTGATTTTTGATTATAAAAAGATGTTAAATTAAAATATCATGCCCAAACGGGCATCATCATTGTAGAAGCCATCATAGAAATAGAACACATTGTGAAAATATTATTTGTCATGTTCAAATCTCCTTTACTTCGATAGCTTAGCATCAGAATATCGACATCAAAAATAAAATGCAATAGGTTTTATGCAAAAAATTAAATTTTTATTCATTTAATATTCAATAAAACCTACTTAACTTATATCCCTATTCTTCCAATTTGCTTTATAAAGTCGTAAGAAAGTAATAACTTCCTTCTTTTTTTCAGATCTTGCAAACACAAAGGTATCAGCAGCTTCCCAAATTGAAAACCCTCCAATAATATTAACTGCATCATAAACAACTCTTTTTGCTAAACCCTCTAAAAAATAAGAAATAATTAATAGTAATGCACCAACAAGTAAAAATGCACTTACCTTAAAGGTTAAAGCTCTTAATTCATTTATTCTTCGTTTAAGAGAAAGTGCAATAAAGTTTTTATATGCTGTTTGAACTCTAGCAAAATCAACTTCATCATCTACAACAATAGAAAGCTCTGCACCTTTAGGAAGGTTTGAAGCAACAGTTTCGAGATAATCAATCACATCACTTGATGGAATATTTGAATTAACTTCACTAAAAAGCTCCTTTCCTGTAACTAGTATTTCTATTTCTTTTCCTAGCCCAGGAAAGATTTCTTTAATTGGAATTCTATGTTTTATTTCTTTAAGATATGAACGTAATTCTTTTTTCATCTTGATGCTAAAAGTCTAGCCGAAAGCTTATTACCAACTATTTGAATTACTTCAACAAGTACTAAGATTACAAGTACAGCTGCAACCATGTATGATGGTCTAAAGCGCTGATAACCATATCGAATTGCCAAGTCTCCGAGACCACCACCGCCAATAGCACCAGCCATAGCAGAGTAACCGATAAGGTTAATTATTGTAAGAGTAATACCAGAAACTAAAGATGGCATTGCTTCAGGAAGTAATACTTTAAAGATTATTTGAGCATTTGTTGATCCCATTGCCTTAGCAGCCTGCACTACTCCTGGATCAACCTCCTTTAGTGCTGATTCAATAATTCTAGCAACAAATGGAGCTGCAGCTATTGAAAGAGGAACTATAGTAGCCTTTGTTCCAATACTTGTTCCAACAATTAGGCGTGAAAGTGGAATTAAGATTATCATCAAAATAATAAAAGGAAAACTTCTTAAAACATTTACAATTCTTCCAAGCACACTATTTAAAAGTGGTTTTGGAATAATTCCACCCTGCTCTTCTGAGGATGTAACGTGAAGTAATACACCTAATGGGAGGCCTAAGATTAATGAAAAAATTGTTGAAAAGAATACCATTACAAGTGTTTCACCTGTAGCTTTTAATACAAGATTCATCATTTGATTCATTTTGTAGCCTCCACAATAATTCCGCCTTCCTTAAGCTTTTCAATTGCTATTTTTGCAGTCTCTTCATCTGGCCCGATATCGAGTACCATCATACCCATATCTTCCCCATTAACTGTCTGGACACCAGCTGCACGAATATTAAATAGAGCTCCGGTTTCCTTTGTTACACGGCTAATAATTGGAGTATCTGTAGCTTGTCCACGGAAGCGAAGTGTATAGTGTCCTGGCTCAGTAGACCATCGAACAACAGACTGGCTTACGTTAGTACCACTTGAAAGGAAATCCTTAGTTACATCAGAAACAGGAGATGCAAATACATCACTAACCTTACCTTCTTCTACAACTCTACCTGAATCAAGGACAGCTACATAGTCACATGCATCACGTACTACTTCCATTTGGTGTGTGATCATGACAACAGTAAGGTTCATTTTCTTTTGAATTTCTTTTATCAAAGCTAAAATTGCTCTAGTTGTTTGAGGGTCAAGTGCACTAGTTGCTTCATCACAAAATAAGATATCTGGCTGGACTGCAAGAGCTCTAGCAATTGCAACTCTCTGCTTTTGTCCACCAGAGAGAGTTGAAATAGGAGCATCTCCTCTTCCCTCTAAGCCTACTAAGCTAAGAAGTTCTTCACTTCTTTGTTTAATGTAAGCTTTATCCATATGGCAAATCT
>NZ_JAXEGN010000281.1:0-9087 GCF_034103065.1 Bullifex sp.
TACCTGTCATAAACTCTTAATTGTAAAGGGAGGAAGTGATATGGATGAAGTTGTAAAGAGACCTGGCAGAAAGATAGCTGCTGAGAAAAGAAGAATTGCTAAAGAAATCTTACAAGAATTTATTGATGCTGGTGATTTCTATAGTCTACCTAGTGATGTTCAAGAAGCTTTAATAATTATTGCTCCTACATTGAAGGAAAGACGTATCTACTCATTTAAGCAGGAGGTTTTACATGAAGTATGTTGAATTTACAACAGAGGATTTTGAACTCGCTTTAGCTGAAGATAAGAAAGATTCGAAAATTGATTATCTTCTTAGTCTTATGGTGTTAGCAGGTATGTGTTTTATTATCGCTTTATTAATTTGAAGGAGAAATTTTATGGGTGATGCTTTAACTAGACCAGGCAGAAAGGATGCTGCAAATAAGAGAAAAGAAGCTCGAATTGTTATTGAAAAATTCTTAGAAACAGAAGAATTTAGAACTTTACCTCGTCCTATACAGCTTGCAATATTAACTCTTAATCCAAGTCTTAGAGAACCTTACTAATTTTTTATTATTCCATTATACACGCTTTCTGCCTCTCATATTATTTATGACAGGCAGAATTCTTTTTATTAAAAAGAGATAATGATATAGTAGTAAATTTTTTGAGTGTAATTTGTAGCTTGACTATGATAGATATTAAAGTTAATTTACTATCAGAGGTCAAATATGAATAAGTTTGTATATCTCGATAATAATGCAACTACACAAATGGCAAGTGAAGTTGCACAGATAATGCATGAAAATGAGTCACTCTACGCTAATGCATCTAGTATGCATAGTTGTGGTCGTGATGCAGCAAGTGCTATAGAATGGGCCCGTGAGGAGGTAGCAACTCTTATAGACGGAGATAAGAGTGGTGTTTACTTCACTTCAGGGGCATCGGAATCGAATAATACTGTTTTTTCAACTTTCAGAGATTTAATAGATGAAGGAAGTAAAAGAAATAGAATTATAACAACAACTATCGAACACCCTTCAATTATTGAGGAAGTAAAGTACCTTAAGAAAAAGGGTTATAAGATAGATGAAGTATCTGTTGATGTTCATGGAAAGGTAAGACTTGATGAATTAAAGAGCTTACTTGGCGATGATGTTGCTCTTGTTTCCGTTATGTGGGGTAACAATGAAACTGGTACTATCCAGGATATTAAAGAAATCGGAAAGCTTGCTCATGAGTGTGGTGCTTACTTCCATAGTGATGCAACTCAAGCAATCGGGAAGATTAAGGTATCTGTAAAAGAGTGCGGTGTAGACTATCTCTCTCTTTCTGCACATAAGTTCTATGGTCCAAAGGGAGTAGGTGTCCTTTATGTTGCAAATAAAGCTCCTCTCACACCTTTTGTTCATGGTGGTCACCAGGAAAAAGGTTATAGAGCAGGTACATACAATACTTTAAATATCATTGGACTTGGTCAAGCTGCAAAGCTTGCAAGAGAGAATTTAAAGGAGGAGCATGATAAACTTCTTGCTCTTCGTGAACGCCTTAGAAAGGGAATTGAAGAGAGAATTGACCATGTAGTTATTAATGGTCACCCAACAGATTTCTTACCTGGTACTTTGAATGTATCATTCCCAAATGCAGAAGGTGAGTCAATTTTACTTTACCTTGATATGGAAGGTATTGAGGTATCAACAGGAAGTGCTTGCGCAACTGGTTCACTTGAGCCTAGTTATGTATTACTAGCCTCAGGTTTGGATGTTGAGTTAGCACATGGGTCTATCAGATTTTCACTCGGAAGATATAATACTGAAGAGGATATCGACTATACATTAGAAAAGCTTCCTTCAATAATTGAAAGAGTAAGAAGGATGTCTACAAGAAAGGAATTCAAATAATGAGCAGCTTTATGTCTCAATGGGTATATACGGATGTGGTTAAGGATCATTTTATGAATCCAAGAAACCTCTGGGATGAAAAAGAAAATTTTGAGCCAGATGGAGTAGGTGAAGTTGGTTCTCTTGCTTGTGGCGACCAGATGCGAGTTGGTATCAAGGTTGAAAATGATAAGATTGCATCACTTCGTTGGTTAACATATGGTTGTGCTAGTGCAATTGCTTCCACTTCAATGATGAGTGAACTTGCTGTTGGTATGACACTTGAAGAAGCTTATCACTTAACACCAGATGTAATAACAAAGGCTCTTGGCGGTCTTCCTGAACACAAGTTCCACTGTTCAGTTCTTGGTGATAAAGCACTACGTGCTGCAATTGATGATTATCTAGAGAAAAATGGACGTGAAAATCCATTTAAGGCTCATACAGCTAAGATTATCTGTGAATGTAAGGGCGTAACAGATGTTCAAATCGAAGAGCTTGTAAAGAGTGATAAGGTTAAGAACTTTGAGGAGCTTCAAGCTCTTACAGGTGCTTCAACAGCATGTGGAAAGTGTAAGGCACAAATTAAAGAGACATTAGACGAGCTATTACATATCTACGGTAAATAATTATGTTAAGCATCTATAAAGATGAGATTAAGGATGCACTATATCCTAAAAGAGGGTTAGTCGATAAAAGATATAATATTGTCTCAATTACACCTCCTTGTAAGTGGAAAAGTGGAGACATTAAAAAGTTGAGAAAACAGTTACAGCTCTCTCAATCTCTATTTGCTGAGGTACTTGGTGTAAGTCTTGCCTCTGTCGTTTCTTGGGAAAATGAGAGGTCAACACCATCACCACTTGCTTGTAGGATGTTTGATATTTTATCGCGTTATCCAGATATTCTGCTTGAAGCACAAGTTGTGGATATCAAAAAATAGTATTTTAAGAGGAGATGAGATTTATTCTCCTCTTTTTTATCTTAAAGACATTGCTGATATTTGGTATTATTATCCATTATGAAGGTAATGGTTTTAGGCGCAGGCGCAGTAGGTGCACCTCTATGTACAAGATTAATTCAAGGCTCTGAGCTTTATTTAATAATGGATGATAAAAGGGCTATTAAATATGATGGCCTCACTGTAAATGGAAGGCATTACTACATTCCTCTTGCAAATAAGAGCGATATTGCAGATTTAATAATTCTTGCTTGCAAAAACTTTGACCTACCTAATGCTATTAATTGTATCAAGGAGCATGTTGGTGGTAGCACAATAATTGTCTCATTATTAAATGGTGTTGAAAGTGAAGAATTACTAGAAAAAGCATTTCCAAATGCTCATGTCCTTTATTCTTTTATTACATCACTTTCAAGTAATAGAGATAAAAATGTTATTAACTGTTACAGTGAAAATGGAGGTGTCATTTTCATAGGGGAAAAAGATAATAGAGAAAGTGATGAATTAAATTTGGTTACTAAATTATTTGATACCTGCAATGTAACATATCGTCTTCCAAGTGATATTAGAAAAGAGATTTGGTGGAAGTTTATGCTCAATACTGCTTTTAACTCTCTTTCTGGTGCACTAATGACTACTTATAGAAAGATGTGTGATAACCAGGCGCTATTAGCCTGTGCTAGGATGATTATCAAAGAGGTTATTTTAGTTGCAAATGCTGAAGGTGTTAATTTAACAGCTGAAGATGGCCAAAGAGCAATAAGCACAATCTGTGCACTCCATGATGATGGTAAAACCTCAATGCTACAAGATATTGAAAATGGTCGAATGACGGAAAATAAATACTTTTCTTATTGTGTATCAAAGCTTGGAAAGAAGCATTGTATTAATACACCTATTTGTGACTTCTTATTTAATTTAGTGGAGGCAAAGAGCTATGCGGAAAAATGAAAATGAAGCATTACTTTATGAAACACTCTTTTCTCTTGCAAAAAAAGATGAGAAGAAAGCCTTTTTAATGTACAACATGGTTGCCCTTAAGGCTGATATCACAAGAACTCTTCCTGAGATTATCTCCCAAATTACAGATGTAACAGGATTTAATTCTTACGAAATTAGTGAAACCTACTATAGGCTTCGTAATGCATTTTCTGCTTATCATTTTGACTACACAATTATCTCGGAGCTTGACGATATTTGGCCAAAGAGCTTAAAGGGTTCAGATATTCATTTTCTATATCTAGTTGGAAAAAAGGAGCTTTTAACGACAAATAAAGTTGCTATTCGTGGCTTTAGATCTCCAAGTGAAGATGGTAAGAATAATGCTATTAGTGCAGTTAGAGAAATAGAAGCCGCTGATGCTACATTAGTTACCACCCTAGACGTTGGTCTTGATCACTACTGTGCTTCTTATGCACTTTCTCAAGGACTCCCTATTATTTTAATTTTATCATCGCCTCTTCATGTAGCGGTTCCTGAGAGTGGAAAAGAGTTAATGGTAAATGTTGCAAATACTAATGGATTATTAGTCTCTCAATTCCCTCCAAGTGCTAAGGTAGAGAAGTGGTATGCCGTTCCGCGTAACCGTTTACTTGTTTCCCTTTGTGATCACTTTTTAATTTGTGAAGAAAAGGATGGTGGGCCATTATTTAATCAAGCAGAATCATTTTTAGAGCAAAAGGGTAGAGTCCTTGCTTATGAAACCTTTGTAACTAATCCTATTTACACCTATGCTCAAAAGCTTTCTCAGCAGGTTGGGGTTACAATATTAAAGCGTAAAGGAGATTTAAAAAAAGCAATTACTCCTCCTAAGAAAAAGGAAAGAAAGAAAAAGGATGATGAACAATTGGAGTTATTCGATTTATGACCTATACACTCCTTGATAGCGATAAAAAGATTTTTAAATTTTTAGATAGTATTAGCTCATTAGATGAGATAGCTGTTGATTTCGAAGGTGAATTTAATCTCCATATTTATGGAGAGCATCTTTGTCTAATTCAAATATTTGATAAATCTAATTATTACATCATTGATCCTAGAAGTAAGTGTGTAAGTGAAAAAGGGATTATTGCTTTTTTAACTTCTCCAATAAGAAAGATATGGTTTGATGCCCAAAGTGATAACGCTCTCGTTTATAAAGCTTATAAGACTACAATTGAAAATGTTTATGATGTAAGAGCCCTAGCAAAGGCTTTAGGATTTATGGGTAATTTAGTTTCACTTGAAGAGACGTATTTAAAAGTTAAAAGTGAAGTTGTTGATAAAAAGAGATTACAGCAAACAAATTGGTTAAAGCGTCCTCTTTCAGAAGAACAAATTTGTTATGCCCTTTCAGATGTTGAGCATTTATTTGATTTAAAGAGTGTGTTAATAAAAGAAGTAGAAGATAAAAACTTAACAAAGAACGCTGAATATCTATTAAAGTGTGCTTGTAATAAGCCAAAACTTACTCCGCCTTGGACTAAATTATGCTCAACTAGAGAATTATCTAAAGAACAACGTCTTGCATTAAAAGAGTATTTTATCGCCCGTGATGTTGTGGCTAAACGCTTTAATGTTCCTTCTTACTATGTTTTAGATAAACATAAAATTGTTGAATTAGCTAAAAAAAATCCAAAGTCCCTTGATGAAGTTTATTCAATCATGGGACCTTGTAATCAGAGATTTGAGTTATTTTTACGTTCTTCAATGAAGAATGCTTTTGATCATTTACGATAAGCAGTCTTTTCTAAAGGAAGAGAGGTTCTAAATAGTCCATCCCTCTTATAGTATGCATGAGCAACTGCAGGTGCTGTTGGGATAGTACATAACTCACCAACACCCTTTGCTCCATATGCAGCACTACCAAATTCAGGACCATGAACAAGAATAACTTTGACAGGTGGTGCATCTGTAGCTCTAATAAGGCTTAATGTGCCGTACTTAGATTTAACATAACCCTTGTCTATAACAAAGTTTTCTGTTAATGCATAACCTAGGCCCATTACTACGCCACCTTCAATTTGGCCTTCAATTGAGAGCTGGTTAATTACCTTTCCTGCATCACAAACAGCAATTACCTCTTTAACTTTACCATCATCGTTTAATACAACTAACTGAGCAGAGTAGCTATAAGCTAGGTGTGAGACAGGATGAGGCTTAGTACTGGTAATAGGATCTGTTTCAAAACAGAACTCGCCATAGAATTCTTTTCCTTCTAATTCTTCAAGGCTATTTACTGCTAATGCTTCTTTAAGTTTTTCAGCAGCTCTTCTTGTTGCTTCACCTGTAAATGCAGTTTGCCTTGATGCAGTTGAAGTACCACTATTTGGAGTTCTTCTTGTATCAGGAGTTTCAACGATGAAATTATCACTCTTTAAACCTGTTGTCTCAGTACAGATTTGTAGCACTACAGTAGCTAAGCCCTGGCCCATACAAGCTGCAGAAGTTCTAATGTGTACAACACCATTTTCAATTGATAAAAGACATCTTCCTGTATCAGGAACACCGACACCAACACCACTATTTTTCAAAGCACAAGCAATACCTGCATTTGGATACTTTTCATAGAATGGTTTAATTGCATTAAGACACTCTACTATACCTGTATCAGGAGCAGCAATTTGTCCGTTTGGCATAGTATCTCCACTCTTTAATGCATTTTGATATCTAAATTCAAATGCATCGAGACCTACCATCTCTGCAAGCTTATTAATTGCACTTTCAATTGCAAAACAGGACTGAGTAACTCCAAAGCCCCTAAATGCTCCTGATGGTACATTGTTCGTGTAAAGCGCAAGTCCTGTTATATCGATATTTTGATAGTTATATGGACCAGCGGCATGAGTACATGCTCTTTGTAGTACAGGACCACCTAAAGATGCATATGCACCTGTATCAGCAAGAATAGTACATTCAAGGCCTGTTAAGAAACCTTTTTCATCACAGCCAAGGGTTAATTCCATCTCCATTGGATGACGCTTTGGATGTATTGCTAAGCTTTCTGCTCTAGTGAGTTTTACCTTAACCGGACGGTGAGTAATGTATGCTGCAAGAGCTGCATGGTGCTGTACAGACATATCTTCTTTACCACCAAAACCACCACCTACAAGCTGGCTGATACAATGAACTTTATCCTCTGGTAAATTTAAGATTTTAGTTATTTCGTGTAGTTCATCATATACACTTTGAGAACCAGTATAAAGGGTAACGCCTTCATTATCATCCCAAGTCGCAATTGCAGCTTCCATTTCCATAAAAGCATGTTCTGTGTGTGGGGTGGTAAAGGTTTCATGGACTGTATACTTTGAATCCTTAAGAGCTTTCTTTGCATCCCCACGGACAATGTGTTCTTTACGCATGAGGTTTGATTCACCTTCGTGAACTAATATTTCATCCTTTAAGGCTTCATGGACATCATATACACCTTCAAGTTCTTCGTATTCAACCTTTACTTTTTGAACAAGTTCATCTAATGCATTTTTGCTAGTTGCTACAACTAAGCAAATTGCATCCCCTGTATAGTGAGTTAATTCACCTTCTTTAATTAATACAGGCCAATCCTTTTTTAAGTGTCCGTGTAGGTTATATGGTACATCTTCTGCTGTGATTACTTTTACACATCTTTCATCACTTTCTGCTTCAACTTTATCGATTTTTAGTACTCTAGCTCTTGGATATTTTGCTCTTACTGCTTTTGCATAACACATATCTTTAAGTGTTATATCATCTACATAAATACCTTCACCGAGAGTCTTTGAAATAGCATCTACACGAATAAATGAAGATCCTAATGAACTATCAGATGAGTCAAATACTACTTCTTTATTTAATCTAAAGTAATCAGCAGCTAGTAATATTGCATTTTCAATTTTTACATAACCAGTACAGCGACAGATATTTCCTCTAATAGCTTTTTTAACTTCTTCTCTTGTTGGTGTTAAATTTACATCTAATAGGGCTTTTGCGCTCATTACCATACCTGGTATACAGTAGCCACATTGAACAGCACCACAGGCTGCAAAACAATAAGAATATACTAATCGCTCTCTTTGAGATAATCCTTCAATTGTTGTTATTTTTTTACCTTGTAATTTAGATAGCGTAAATACACATGCTCTAGTTGCTTTTCCTTCAACAATTACAGTACATGCACCACATGCTCCTTCTGAGCATCCATCTTTGGTTCCTGTTAAATGTAAATCATCTCGTAAGAAAGTAAGAAGTTTCTTATCTTCTTCACAGCTATATTCTCTATTGTTCACATTGAGCAAAAACACAATTATCCCCCCTCGTTTGTTTTTTGTGGTTATTGTTTTTTTGCATGGCCGCTTAGCTTCTGTTGTGTAGTAACAGCGGTCTGTGATACCAATGCAATTAAATTCTTTCATCAAAAATTTAGTTTGTCAAATAATATCAGTAGTAAATTTAACGAAAACATAATTTCTTTCTAAATATTCTTAAATATCCATTATATAAATAAATATATAATCATAAGTGCCTGCAAACATAACATATCGTTGCAGACTATTTTGATTTATAAGAGTGTCCTGATAGAGATAGAAATTTGATATAACGAATGTATTAAGATTTTATATACTAATGAAGAAAAACTTATGGCTTATAGGATTCTTGGAGGTATTACCTCCAAGCTTTTGACTCTAATAGTTTCATCAAATGGAATAAAATCATCAGAGTAGGAAGTATTTTCTGCTGTTCTTTTTAAACAGTAATTGCAATGTATAACATTAGAAGCCATAGCATGTGGTGCATCTTGGAATAATGAAATTCCTACTTCAATAAATGAAGATATTCCAAAAAAATTTAAATATTTAAAGTCTTTGATTTACCTCTGTAATTGAGAGTATGCATCAGTATTAGTAAAACCAAAGCTTGTTAAAATTTAATTATTAACTGCTTATCTTTACTTTCAAATTGCTCGTATTTTACACCTGCATCATCGAACATTCTTCTACTTGCAATGCTGCTATCACTATCACGATATTTATCAGATAAATAAACTACACGTTTTATTCCTGATTGAATAATTGCCTTTGCACATTCATTACAAGGAAAGAGGGCTACATAAAGAGTTGCACCATGCAAGTCCCCGCGGGAATTCAAAATTGCATTTAGCTCTGCATGACAAACATATGGATATTTTGTTTCACACCAGGAACCTTCACGATCCCAAGGTAACTTATCATCATCACAACCAATTGGAAAGCCGTTATAACCTACTCCTACAATTATCTTTTGTTCATTTACAATGCATGCTCCAACTTG
>NZ_JAXEGN010000282.1:0-5057 GCF_034103065.1 Bullifex sp.
CTCAACTAAAGCACCACCTAAAATACCACCTGCGACAACAACGAAGGAAGCAAAGTTCAATACTGGTTCGCCAACAGAATATGAACCTACATAGGCAACGATTAATGATACAGTTGCAAATGCTGCAGATCCAATTGCAAAGCCTTTACCTATTGCAGCTGTAGTGTTACCTACTGCATCTAGCTTATCTGTAATTACTCTTACATCGTGAGGTAGGTGACATGACTCAGCAAGGCCTCCTGCGTTATCAGCAATAGGTCCAAAAGCATCTATTGATACTGTTGTTCCAACGAAAGAAAGCATTCCTAATGATGCTAGTGCAATACCATATGTACCACATACCTTTCCAGAAATAAAGAGAGATATTGCAATCATCAATACAGGCATTAAACAGCTTCTGCTACCAACGGCATCACCCTTTGTTATTACAAAGGCCTCTCCCTCTGTTGCCATAGAAGCTAAGATTTGAGTTGGTTTAAAGTCTGTACTTGTGTAGTACTCAGTAATCATACCAATTGCAACACCTGATATGATACCAAGAATTGCACATGTCCAAGGACTAATCCAACCAAGGATAAATGATTTAGGAAGTTCTGCTTTATTAAATAGCATAAAGCAAGTAAGTAGGCCTAAAACAAGTGTTAAGAAAGCAGAAATATAAGTTGCTTTATTTAACTCCTTAGATGGGTCATCACCCATTTTCTTTAAGTTGACAATTATTAAGCCGATTAAGCAACTTAGTAAGCCGCCTCCTGCAAGCATGATAGGATACATCATTGCTGCATCATATGCTGATTCAGAAAAACCTCCATTTGCATAAACTGTAGAAGCAATTAAGATACCAGCAGCTGTTGTTGCAACAAATGATTCAAGTAAGTCTGAGCAGTTACCAGCAATATCATTAACGTTATCACCAATGAAGTCTGCTATTACGTTTGGAACTCTACTATCATCCTCTGGTAAATCATGTCTAAGCTTTGCCAAGATATCAGATGAGATATCTGCTGCCTTTGTATAGTTTCCACCGGCAACTCGGTTAAACATTGCAACAAGAGAACAACCAAGTGAATAAGTTGTTATTCTCATTGTTGAGGCATTACATTGCATTTTCAACAAAAATCCCGTTCCTGTACTATTATGATCTATACCCCAACCTATTAATATTGTTACAAGACCTAACATACCAAAGGCTTGAACAGAAAGTCCTGATACAGAACCTCCAGAGAGTGCTACTTTTACAGTTTCACCAATGCTCATACTCTCACGCGCTTTATTAGAGGTTCTTACATTTGCATATGTTGCACTCTTCATACCTGTAATACACGCCGCACTAGACATTAAGGCTCCTAAAATAAGTGTTAAACCAGATGTCTTTTCTACAAATAGAGAGAAGATTATAGCAACAGCAATAACTACTATTGCTATTGTTTTGTATTCTGTTTTCATAAATGTGTTAGCACCATTTCTAATAATGAGTGCCATCTCAGCCATTTCAACTGTACCTTCTTTCATTGCTTTAATTTTTTTGTAGCAAAAGAAGACATAAGCAAGGCTTAATACAATAATAAATAATACGATATACCACAGAATACCCATAGCTCCCTCCTTTTTTAGAAAACTTATGTATTTTCATATTATCATGAGATATTCTGCTGACAAGTAAAATTTTTATAAAAATATTGATGTAAATGTAAATTTTTCCTCTAGAATGATTATTTCTAGAGGGAATTAGGTTAAATAGTTGAAATTATCTCATCTCTGAGTTCTTTTATTGCTTTTCCACTTTGTTTTGAAAGGGCCTTTAAATCTTCAAATTCCGCCTTTATTCTATTAACACCATAACCTGTAGAACATTTAACCCTAACACTTCCACTTGGAATTTTTACTTCTTTAATTTCTCTTTGAAGAATATATCGCTCCTTCTTTTCTCTTCTAATTCCAATTGTTGTTGTATGTTTAAAAAATGTATTAACTAGTCTTTCTTCATCCTCTTCTTTAACAAGAGCAGAAATAATTACACCAGGGCGTGATTTCTTCATATTAACTGCACTAGTCCATACATCTAAAGCTCCAGCTGAAAGTAAGCATTCAAGAGCGTAGGAAATATCCTCTCCACTCATATCATCAACATTTGCTTCTAGTAAAATAACACTATCTTTTAAAGCATTTTCGCTTTCACCTAAAAATAGACGAATACAGTTTGCTCTCTCAAAGTCCTTTTTGCCCATTCCATTTCCAATTTTCTCAATCCTCATATTTGGTCTTGGTCCATAAGATGATGAAAAAGCTTTAATTAAAGCAGCTCCAGTAGGAGTGCATAGCTCTCCACGAACACCATCATCATAAGAGGCCATACCCTCTAAAATTTTAGCTGTAGCAGGAGCTGGAACTGGTAAAATTCCATGCATTGTGCGGCAATAACCATTTCCAGTATTAATAGCAGAGGATGTAATTTTTTCAACATTAAGTTTATCAATTAAATAACAAACTGCAGTGATATCAGCAACAGCATCCATTGCCCCAACCTCATGGAAATGGACCTGTTCAACAGTAGTTCCATGCACAAAGCTCTCAGCTTGAGCAATTATTTGATACACCTCCATTATCTTTTCTTTTACTTTCTCTTTTACATTTAAACCATAAACAATAGTTCTAATATCGTTCATAGTATTATGGTGGTGGTGATGATTTTCATCATGAGAGTGGGTATGCTCTATTTCTTCTTCAACTCCAGCAACACTTACACTTATATGGCTACCTTTAATAGAGCATTTAATGCTATCAGAAAGAGTATATGTTACATCAGGAATACCTAATGAATTTAATTCAGCTACAATTTTTTCTTTATCGTCAAATAGCTCAACTAATGCCGCAGTAAGCATGTCCCCTGCAGCGCCCATATTTGCTTCGATATATAGTGTTTTCATCTATTTCCCCTTAACATGATTTATCATAGAAGCTTGATACCCTGCACCAAACCCATTATCGATATTCACAACCGATACTCCGCTTGCACAGGAATTTAACATCGATAATAGTGCTGATAACCCATTAAAACAGGTACCATACCCAACTGAAGTTGGAACTGCAATAACAGGACAATCTGCTAAACCACCAATTACTGAAGCAAGAGCTCCTACCATACCTGCAACTGCTACAATAACAGAAGCAGACATAATGTCATCTAACCTTGAAAGCAATCGATGAAGCCCGCTAACTCCTACATCATATATTCTTACAACCTCATTACCTAATGCTTCAAGAGTTAAAGCTGCTTCTTCAGCAACAGGGATATCACTTGTTCCTCCAGTAGCAACAACGACACGACCATTTCCATCCTTTGGAGGAAGATTCCCCATAATCGCAAGGGAGGAGACTTCGTAGTATGTAATATCTATTTCCTCTTGCACATTTCTTGCCTTTTCTGGACTAATTCTAGTAACAAGTACTGTTTTATCTCCATTTTGTTTTAAGGATTTTAATATTCCAATGATTTGCTGGGCACTTTTACCTGCTCCATATACTACCTCAGTTGCACCCTGCCTAACCTTTCTATGAAGGTCAACAACTGCATAACCTAAATCGTCAAAGGGTTTTTCCTTTATTCTTAAAAGTGCATCATCAACACTAAGATTTCCACTTTGTACACTTTCAAGTAACTTTTTTATATCACTCATTATCTTACCTCTAGGTTTAAAGCAACCCCTTTATAGCTCTGCTTTAATTTATTAACTATTTGCTCTCTATTTTTTAATAATAATTCTAAATCCTTTTCTTTTAATTCAAGAAGAGCATTTTCTCCTCTAAGACGTACTCTAAAATCTGAAAAACCTAAAGAAGATAGGTATTTCTCACTTTCACTTGTTTTAACTAAATCCTCTATCATTATCTCTTTACCACTTTCTATCCTAGTAGCAAGACATGCATAGGCAGGTTTATTATATGTAAAGAGTCCTGCCTCTTTTGAAAGCCTTCGTACTTCGTCTTTGGTTATTTTACAAATCCTTAATGGAGATAGAACCTTCATCTCCTGTAAGGCCTTAAAGCCTGGACGATCTAAAATATCATCAGAGTAATTAGTCCCATCAATAATTGTTGTAAAATTATCTTTTTTAGCCTTCTCAATAATTTTTGAAAATATATGCTTTTTGCAGTAATAACATCTATTTTTAGGATTAGCCTTAACCTCATCATAACTTAAAATATCCACATTTATTATTGATAAATCAGCATTTAACTCTTTTGAAAGCTTAATGGCATCATCGAGCTCAAATTGAGGTTGAAATTGGGATTTAACGTAATAAACCTTAACATCAGCATTAAAGTACTTAGCAGCATAGAGTAGGAATGCTGAGTCGGTTCCACCTGAAAATGCTAATGCTATTTTTTTATGCTCCGAAAAGAAATCTCTAAGCCTTTCCATTAAATTTTCCTTCCTTTACCTTCATAGTATCTATCATTGTAAGCGGCAATGTATGCAAAAGAAATCCAAAATGTATCTCTTGTTATTATATTGGACAAAACCTCAGATCTTTCAGCCATTCTATTATTTTTCTCTAAGTATGCACTGTATCCATATGAGAAAATAGAATACTCCAAGTCAGAGGGCTCTTCATTTAGTAGTAATAAATAAATTTCCTCTGTTAAGACATTTGTAAAAAGTTTAAGTGCAGCATCATATCCTATATGGTGACCAATATCCATTCCTATTTTGAATTGACTTAGTAGTATTGGTTCTTTATTACATCTCCAAGCAGCAATAGTATGCCAATACATACACGCAACCTTCATTTCATCTGTGGAAATCTTGTTGCACTCTTCAAAATAATATAATGACTTTTCATAAAGTCCCAAATAGAAATAAGAAAGACCTATTTGATAATTTACATCTTCACTATATCCATTTGCTTTTAAAAATAAAAAATCATCAAGACTTTCTTTAACACATAGCGTTGTCATATTTCTAATTGCTCTAAGACGTAATGTAGCTAAATCATTTGGGTCCTTTGAAAGTACTTCATTAAAGATTACTAAAGCTTCTTTATATCTAAGCTGCT
>NZ_JAXEGN010000283.1:0-24400 GCF_034103065.1 Bullifex sp.
ACTAGATGTAATATTACCATTAAAAGTACCAGATTTTATTGTAAGTTCTGACTTATGTGTACCTGTAGAAGCTACATATTCAATATCACCACTTGTGGTACCTGTATATGTCTCATCGAATACAACAGATACATCACTACCATATGTTCCATGGTAAGATTTGGTTAAAGGACATGGATATTAATATCAATGGAAACATCGATAGCTCAAAGTCTAGAAGCTGCCGGAAAGAACGTTAGGTATGATAATTGTGCCAAGAGTATAATTGGTTACAAAGCTATTAGTGCATGGATTCTTAAAACGTGTACCTAAGAATTTGCTAAATTCGAGGTTAAATATATTGCAGAGCATTGTATAAGCGATGTTGTAATTTCTGAGAAAGCTGTACATCAAGACCATCTTGATAAATCAAAGAAGATTAGTGGTGATGCTAAAATTACTTCTATTAATTCAGAATCTACTTCAATAAAAGAGGGAACAATACTTTATGATGTTAGATTCAAAGCTTTAGCGCCTGGTAGTACTAATCCAATTGGTCTTATCATAAATATTGAAATACAAAATGATGACAGGCCTGGAAAATCTATTCTAAATAGAGCAGAATACTATTGTGCTAGGATGATTTCAGAGCAGTATGGTACAGTCTTCACTGAAGGTCATTATCAAGACCTTCAGAAAGTATATTCCATTTGGATTTGTCCTGATCCTGCAGCAAAGAGGCAGAATGGTATTTTTAAGTTTCCAAGAACGATGGAAACGGTATATGGGAAATCACCTTTTAAAGAAGAGGATTATGATAATTCAGAATATATTGTTATTTTTGTAGGTAAACTTGATGATTCAAGTGACAATCAAATTATTGATTTGCTGTATACTATTTTCTCAAATGACATAACAGTCGAGGAGAAAAAACAGAGACTCAGTTCTGTTTATGGAATTGAGATGACGAGAGAAATTGAGAGTGAGGTGTTCGAAATGTGTAATCTTAGTAAAGGAATTGAAGACATAGGTATTGCTAAAGGCATGGCTAAAGGGGCAATGCTTGAAGCAACAAAGGCTGCACGTAATCTCAAAAAAGCTGGAATGAGCGTCGAAGAAATTGCTAAAATTTTAGAAACCGATGTAAATAAAGTTGAAAAGTTGCTTACTTCCTCTGAAAATTAAAATTGTCTCTAACAGCGTTAATACAAAAAAAGAAACATGGACTCAGTTCTATTAATAAAATTGAGCGTGAGGTGTTCGAAATGTGTAATCTTAGTAAAGGAATTGAAGACATAGGCATGGCTAAAGGGGCAATGCTTGAAGCAACAAAGGCAGCACGCAATCTCAAGAAAGTTGGAATGAGCGTCGAAGAAATTGCTAAAATTTTAGAAACCGATGTAAATAAAGTTGAAAAGTTGCTTGCTTCCTCATAAAAATTAATATTGATTGTTAAAGCCCGCTAGCTTTTATAGCTGGTAGGCTTTTATTTTTTTGGATGTCTAGGAAATAAAAGAAACTGCCAGCTTACTAAGAAACTGACAGTTAATAATATTAGTTTTCAAATGGGATTGGATCTGGAGATGTGTTTTCACCCATAGCTTCAGAGAGTTGCTTCATAAGAGCTTTTGCTTTGAATCCTAGGTGCTTTGGAGTTTCAACAATAACTGTGATATACATATCACCTCTATCGTTTTCACTACCTCTGAAACGAGGAACACCTCTACCCTTAAGTCTCAAGCTCTTTCCTGACTGAATTCCAGATGGAATTGATACTCTTACTCTTCCACCTTCAATTAAAGGAACTTCTACTTCACAACCGAGAGCGGCTTGAGTAAATGAAATTGGAATTTGCAAGAATACATTCATATCCTCACGAGCAAAGTACTTATCAGGTTTTACGTTAACGTAGATAATTAAATCTCCGGCTGGTCCACCGTTTTTACCTGCGTTACCTTTACCTCTTAATACGAGCTTTGTACCATTGTCTGATCCACATGGAATTGATACAGAGAGTTTTTCTTGCTTTCTCTTTACGCCAGTTCCGTGGCAAGCTGAACATGGATTTTCAATTATTCTTCCTGTTCCACCACAGGTTGGACATGTTGATGCCATTTGGAAAAATCCATTTCCTCTTGTAACTTGTCCTCTACCACCACATGTTGGACAGGTCTTAGTTCCACTTCCACCTGTGCCAGAGCAAGTATCACAAGCTTCATCATGGGAGTAAGATACATCTACCTTTGTTCCGAAAGCTGCATCCTTGAAATCAACTGTAACATTGTACTGTAGAGAACTTCCTCTCTGTTGAGCACTCTGTCCAGATCTTCTTGAGGATGAACCACCTCCAAAGAATGATGAGAAGATATCTTCAAAGCCACCGCCACCAAATATATCAGAAAAGTCACGATAAACGTTCTGGTATCCACCAGCACCACCATCAACACCAGCAAAGCCAAACTGATCATAGTTAGCTCTTTTCTCTTTGTTAGAAAGGATTTCGTAAGCTTCACTTGCTTCCTTAAATCTCTCTTCAGCATCTTTATCGTTTGGGTGTGTATCAGGGTGGTTAGCCATTGCGATTTTTCGATATGCTTTCTTTATCTCATCATCGCTTGCGTTCTTATTAACCCCTAAAACCTCATAATAATCACGTTTTGCCATACAATACCTTAATGTGCAAACATGCTGACACTATGGCCAGCATGTTTTTTAGTTTGGATAATAATCCTTATTTTACTTCTTCGTAGTCTGCATCAACTGCGTCATCGCCTGCTGATGATGAAGAAGTTGAGTTATCCTGAGTAGGACCCTGCTGAGCATTTGCCTGCTGTGCTGCCTGAGCTGCTTCATAAACCTTCTGACCGAGTTCCATTGAAGCCTGCTGTACTGCATCACTCTTAGCCTTAAGCTCTTCAGCAGTAGCACTCTGGTTAGCAAGTGTATCCTTAAGATCCTTAACTGCAGCTTCGATCTTAGCTTTTTCGCTATCACTTACCTTATCACCATAGTCTTTTAATGCTTTCTCAGTAGCATAAACAATGTTTTCTGCATTGTTTCTAGCTTCGATAGCTTCTCTTAATTTCTTATCTTCAGCCTGGTGAGCTTCAGCATCCTTAACCATCTTATCGATCTCAGCTTCTGAAAGGCCAGAAGAAGTTTCAATTCTAATCTTCTGTTCCTTACCTGTTCCAAGATCCTTAGCAGATACGTGTACAATACCGTTAGCATCAATATCGAATGTTACTTCAATCTGAGGTACTCCTCTTGGAGCTGCTGGAATACCAACAAGATCAAACTTACCAAGTGTTCTGTTCTGACTTGCAAGCTCTCTTTCACCCTGAAGTACGTGAATTGATACTGCTGTCTGACCATCTGCTGCTGTTGAGAAGATCTGGCTCTTTCTTGTAGGAATTGTTGTATTTCTCTCGATGAGCTTTGTATTAACACCACCAAGTGTCTCGATACCAAGTGAAAGTGGAGTTACATCAAGAAGGAGTACGTCCTTAACATCACCCTTTAAGATACCACCCTGAATAGCTGCACCAACTGCAACAACTTCATCTGGGTTAACGCCCTTGTGTGGCTCCTTCTTGAAGAGGTTCTTAACAAGCTCCTGAACACATGGAATACGTGATGAACCACCAACAAGGATTACTTCATCGATATCATCAGCTGTTAAACCTGCATCACGAAGAGCATTCTGGCAAGGAATCTTAGTTCTCTCAACGATTGGAGCGATCATCTGCTCAAACTTAGCTCTTGTTAAAGACATCTGAAGGTTCTTTGGACCTGTTGCATCAGCTGCAATAAATGGAAGGTTGATGTCAGTTGTCTGTGAAGAAGAAAGTGTAATCTTTGCACTTTCAGCAGCATCCTTAAGGCGCTGGAGAGCCATGTTATCCTTTGTTAAATCGATACCTGTATCCTTCTTAAATTCATCTGCCATCCACTGGATTAAGAGCTGGTCAATATTATCACCACCAAGGTGTGTATCACCATTAGTTGATTTAACTTCAAATACACCATCACCAAGTTCGAGAATTGAAATATCGAATGTACCACCACCAAGGTCATATACTGCGATAACTTCATCCTTTGAACTATCTTTACCAAAGCCGTAAGCAAGAGCAGCAGCTGTAGGCTCGTTTACAATTCTCTTTACATCTAAGCCTGCGATACGACCCGCATCCTTAGTAGCCTGTCTCTGAGCATCGTTGAAGTAAGCAGGTACTGTGATAACTGCTTCTGTAACACTCTCACCGAGGTACTCCTCAGCTGTCTTCTTCATCTTCATGAGAATTTCAGCACTGATCTCCTGTGGGCTTAAAAGCTTACCACGAATATCAACCTTAATCTCATCATTTGGTCCTGCAACAACCTTATATGGTGTGAGCTTAATCTCTTCACCTACTTCATGGAACTTTCTACCCATGAATCTCTTAATTGAATATACAGTGTTATTTGGGTTTGTAACCATCTGGTTCTTAGCTGGCTTACCAACTACACGTTCTGTATCACTCTTATAACCAACTACTGATGGTGTTGTTCTGTCTCCTTCAGCGTTTGTGATAACCTTTGGTTCATTTCCTTCCATAACTGCTACACAGCTATTAGTTGTACCAAGGTCAATACCAATAATTTTTCCCATTTTATTTAATCCTCTTTCTATTATTTATCAGTTTAAAATTCATCCGGTTTCCCCGAACTGGATGTAATGTAATAATGTTTTAAAAAATCGTCAATCAGCTGGCTTTAATACTTTTACTTTTGCGCTTCTAACGACTCTACCATTGACCTTATAGCCCTTCTGAAGAACAAGCTGTACAGTCTCTTCCTTGGCATCATCACTTACTTCCATCATGCAAGCTTCATGCTCATTTGGATCGAATGGTACATTTGCTTCTTCAATAACCTCTAAGCCCCAGTTAGTCTTTAAAAGAGTGTAGATTCTATCCTCGATCATGGTAACACCTTCCCTGATAGCCTCTACATTATCGCTATTTTTAGCCGCCTCAAGAGCTCTTGAAAAATCATCGAGAGGTCCTAAAAGATCTTTAACTAGAGCAGTATTTGCATACTTTACTGCATCCTCTTTATCTTTTAATAGACGCTTTTTGTAGTTCTCTGTATCAGCTTGGTTTCTAATAAGCTTATCCTTAAGCTCATTAATTTGCTTTTCCTTTTCGATTAACTCAGCTTCAAGAGTTGTAATCTTTTCATCTTTTTCGTCTACCTTGACCTCTTCCTGGAGAGTATCTTCATCAGGCTGTGCATTATCCTCGACTTTGATATCATCGATGCTTTCTGCAACAACCTCTTCTTTTATTTCTTCATCATTTTTCTTTTTGCTCATATTTAACCTCTTTTCTTGAACACCTTCACTAAATTAATAATAGATAATGTATTCGTCAAGCGACTAATTAATCCTCAGTGAGAAGATCCTCCTCATCTCCTAAAAGCATGTCATCAGGAAATGATTGAATAGTTACTTTTGACTTTTTACTCTTATTAGTAGAAGCAAGAGAATCATCATTATTTGCTTTACTATCGTTTTCAATCTTCTTTCTAACAAGTAAAGCTTCCTCTTCCATTCTTTCACGCTTTATTGTCTCAAGACGTTTATTCTCACTTTCAAATTTACCGGTAATTTCAGTAAGTTCACGGTTAGCTTCTCTATTTTGCTCAGTAAGATTAAAAAGCTCTTCCTTAGTTTCAGTAACTCTCTTTTGAGTTTCTTCAAGCTGAGCTTGCTTTTCATTAATCTTTCTTTGTAAATCACCAAGACGCTCAACAGTGTTTGCAATAGTCTCATCAGCCCCCTGGTTAAGCCAAGAAACACTTTCCTTGATATCACTTTGTCTTGAAGCAAGGTTTTCAATTGTTTCAAGGGCAATTTTATTCATTGCTCTATAAACACCATCGATTCGAGAAACCTCAGAGTTAAGAATTTCAGCAATTTTTTCTTTATTCTTTGAAATAAAGCTTTCTGCCTCACTATCCATTGTTTCAACTTCTTTCTGATGAACAGCTTTAATTTCTTCAGCACCTTTTGCAGCACACTCTAAGACTTCACTTTGCTTTTGACTTAACTTTTCAATGCTTTCATTTGTAGAAGCTTGTAAATCAGCTTTTGCTTTCTCAAGGCTATCAGAAAGAGAAGAAATAGTACTTTCAAATATTGAAGATATTTCAGACTTTACTCTATCAGAGTCACTTACAATTTCATCACGCTTATTTGAAAGTTCTTCAACCTTATCATTAACGCTCTTTTCTATTGTTTGTAATTGGTCAAATAAAGTTTGGTAGCAAAGCTTTAACTTACCCTCAAGTTCACTATAAATTGTAGCAAGGTTTTCTCTTGCATTTAGAATACTCTCTTGGCTCTTTTCAACTTCATTTTGAACACTAACAACACTTTCATCAAAGCTTGCCTTAGCACTAGCTTCCCTGCTTTCCATCTCACTGACAAAGGACTGAACCTGAGCAGAAAGCTTTTCGCGCTCAGAAGAGAAGAAATCACTATCTCTTTCTCTTCTATCATCAGCTTGTTTTTCAATTTCTGTTGATAACTCTTTAAGGGAAGCTGTCTTTTCATCAATAAAGGAATCAACTAAAGCCTTTTCATCAAATAGTTTTGCTTTATACTTATCTAATAAATCCTGAGCTTCCTTATCCTTATCTAAGTAATAAGAATTAAGTCTTTCCTCTTCTGCTTTAAGATCACTATTTCTCTCTTCAAAGAGATCTGAGAGTTCATTCTTCTTATTCTCAATTTCCTCTAAACGTCCATTAATTGAACCGATAATCTGAGTTTCCTTATCAGAAAGAGATAAAATAGCTGCTTGCAGAGCACTATCAGCTTCACTCCTCTTTTGCGCTAAATCATTTCTAGCTTCATCAAGGTATGAACCAAATTCCTCTCTATTCTTTGATAACTCATCAGAAAATAGAGAAAGCATTTCTCTTTCTTTATCTTGGTGCTCTTGAACAATTGCATCAAGATTAACTTTTGTTGAAGCAAGGTATGCTTTAACGGATTCCTGCTGACGAACAATATCTTCTTCAATTACTTGAGCATTAGCTTTAAATGATTCAATTGTAGTATTAACAGATTCAGCCTTTCTAACTTCATCTTGAACTACACTAATTCTATTTTCTGCATGTTCAGTTTGAAGTCTAAGTTTTTCAAGAGTTACTTCATAACCCTTACAAATTGACTCAAGCGCAGCTAAGTCTCTTCGATGGTTTTTAAGATTTTCAAGAGATAGATTAATATCGCTAATCATATGATTAGCTTCATCTTGTTTGGCTTGAATCTTATCGATAGAGTCATGACAAGTCTCTTGAACTCTTTTCATAGTTTGAGCAGCTTCATTTCTAAATGTTACAATTTTCTCTTTAACATTAGAAAGGCTTCTGCTCTTTTTATCCTCAGCTCTTAAAGCAAGGATAATTATTAGTGTAATCACAAATAGTGATACAGGAAGTATATAAACAAGCATGTCCATATTATTGCTCCTAGAATAATCTTTCCATTAGCTCGAAATAGTTCTTAACCACGATATCAGCAAGTGGATAAGAACCATTTTTCTTAGTTATCATAACACTATTCATCCCGGCATTTTTAGATCCGGTGACATCCTTTGAGTAGCTGTCTCCTACATACAATATCTCACTTGGTTTTAAATGCATTTCCTCTGCCATCTTTATAAAAGGAGTAGCATTTGGCTTTAAGGTTCCATAGTCCTCACTTGAAGCTACAAAGGATGGATAAATGGTTAAACCCAATACATCAACCTTATTTCCAATAGGAAAATCTGATAGAAATCCAATTTTGTAGCTTTCCGATTTAACCTTATCTAAAAACTCAAGTAGCCCTTCAAAACGTTTAATTTTTTGGTCATAGTAGCACCAAGGCTCATAGAGATAAGAAAGATACTTTTCTTGGTAATCCTTCTTAGGCTTACCAAACATTATCTTACACTCCCTCTCTCTAAATGCGCTTAAAGTGGTAGCAGGAATAGCCTTTAAACCATCCTCCTTTCTAATCTGCACCCTCATTTTATTATAGCGCCACGAAAAAATTGGATGCTTTATTGCTGCCTTTAAAAGATAGATATTAGTTTCTCTTTTAGGATAAAGAGTACCATCTATATCAAAACAAATAGCCTTTATCCCTTTTTCAGCAAGAAATCCCATTTTATTACCTTCTCTTTTGCTTTTGGTTTCTAACAATCTTCTCTGCTCTTTCTCTTTCTTTACCAAGACGAGCCTTACCACCAGGCTTCTTAGCAACGCCCTTAGGAAGTGCTGATCTCTTACTTCTTTCCTTTATTACTTTACTTATCTCAGCCTCTTCCTTCTTTGGGCCCTTTTCATAAAGAGAAGGATTTCTCTTTCTCTCACGAAGTGAAATCTCAATAGGGATTGAAGAAAAACCTAATTCCTTTCTCATTAGATTTTTAATGTAAGATAAATAGCTTTCAGGGAAATCCTTAATTCTATTTACAAAGAGTAAGAATCTTACAGGTGTAATACTTACTTGAGTTCCATATAAAACTTTGTAATGCCCTGAAGCACCGCGAGGTGGTTCATATTCTTCGCCCCATCGTCTAATGCAATCATTTAGGACGTTTGTATCAATTCTCTTATTTAGCTGTCTCCATACTGCCCAAACAGTATCAAGAAGCTTACCAATTTCATCGCCTTCAAGTGCTGAAATTGGAACAAGTGGGGCAAAGTTTAATACAGGGAATAAGAATCTAACTCTATCCTTAATAGCTTCAAGCTCGTTACCAACACCCTTAAGTGCATCAATCTTATTTAAGACTAATACAACACCTTTACCACGTCTAACAATTAACTGAGCAATCTTTTTATCCTGTTCTGCTAACCCCTCTGTTACATCAATCATTAACAAAACAACATCTGCATCATCAATTGTTTTAATTGCTCTATTTACTGAGTAGTATTCAACATCCTCTTCAACTTTACTCTTTCTTCTAATTCCAGCGGTATCAATGACTGTGTAATCAGTACCTTTGTAGGTAAAGGTTCCTCTCATTACGTCTCTAGTTGTACCTGCAATACTACTTACAAGAGAAATTTCACGACCAGTTAAAAGGTTTGTTAATGTACTCTTTCCTGTATTTGGCTTACCAAGGATAGCAAGCTTAATTGTTTCAATCTCTTCTGGCTCTTCTTCCTGTCTTTCAAGGTTTAGAAGGCCCAAAAGTGTATCTTCAAGCTCTTCAATACCAAGGCCATGAGCGGCTGAAATACCAACTACTCTTTGGTATCCAAAGTTATAGAAGTTCCAAATTAAATCTTCTCTACTTACATCATCTACCTTGTTTACAGCAAGCACAACCTTATCTGTATAAGGTCTGAGCTCCTTTAAAAGCATTTGGTCCTCTGGAGTGACTTCCATGCAGTCCATTACAAAGATGATAAGGTCACTTTGAGAAAGAAGTGATAAACTTTTTTCTGTTACAGGACCATCTAAACCTTCTTGGTCTAACTTAACACCACCACTATCAACGAGTGTTACTCTATTGTTTCCAAGTAACCAAGACTCTGGAATAGGATCACGAGTAACCCCAGGAGTTGGGTCTGTAATAGCCCTTCTTTTTCCAATCAATCTATTAAATAAAGTACTCTTACCAACATTTGGTCTACCAATGATACTTATTAGTGGAAGATTAGTATCGATATCAGCTTTATTAACTATTTCAAGTTTCTGCATTCAATTCCTCTTAGGACAAAAGTTAACACTATGCAATTTATCCTCAATGATAGTGTATTGTATTAATTCATTCGTGCCAATATAGATTTTCTACTCATTTTATGTCAATTAATACTATATCAAATGATGTACATTTATTTGTTTCTTCAAAAAAACTTATTTAAATGTAAATTTAGAAAATTAAACAAATTTGAGAAAACCTTGTAGAGAGAACTATTTTTCGGTAATATTTTTTCATGATTGAAGATGATGATAAATTTAAACAAAAGGAAAACCTTGAAGTCAAAAGTGAAAAAAATCTACTAAGACCTATAATTGTTATCATCACCTTTTTACTTTGGTGTACTCTTCTTTCCTATTTTTTCTTCCCAAAAGTAAAAGCTGCCATCAATGATAGTGGTGTTGTCCCTTTAATAATGAATATGCAAGAAGAGCAATCTACACCTCAAAGAGGAATTAAAGCTATTTATTACTCACAAGATGAGGCAAAAGTATTTTCCTTTGTGACTCAAAAGCGAGGTTCAACATATCTTCATGATACTATTGAAGCATTGATTAATGACTATCCAGAAGTAGCACTTAAAAATGGTTGTATTTCTCTTGTTTCAAGTAAAACAAAACTCATCGGCCTCAGTGTTAGTAGAGGTATATGTTATGTCGATCTCTCAAAAGAATTTTTATCAAGTCCTAGCTATAAGAACTACAATGCATATGATCAAATAAAAGAGACCTTACTCTTAGATGATAAGATAGAAAAGGTAGTAATATTAGTTGAAGGTAAGGTTTTGGATTCTAATTATTTTATTACACAAAAGTGATAATTTATCCCTATAAAACTATTATAAGTCAGCGAAATGTCATAAAAAAATAGAGATTTCGCTAACTTATAAATTAAATATTAATACTTGTTAAATTCTAACAATTTCAACGCACTTACCACTTTCACTATCGATTGTAAGTAAGACACCTTGGATCTCACCTGCTTCATCAGAGATTTCACTCTTCATAGGTAGCTGTGTTAACTGTCTCTCAATTGATATTTCAGGTTTTGAACCAATAACACCACTGTGGACTCCTGTTAAACCAAGATCACTAATATATCCTGTACCTTTTGGAAGGATTTTTTCATCAAGAGTTTGTACATGAGTATGAGTACCGACTACCGCAGAAACACTTCCATCGAGGAAAAAGCCCATAGCTTCCTTTTCAAGTGATGATTCAGCATGGAAATCAACAAGGATTACATCTGAAGTCTTTTTAAGCTTTTCAACTGTTTCTTTAACACTCTTAAATGGACAGTCTGTAACTGGCATATCAACTCGCCCTTGAAGGGATATTACAGAGTAAGTAACACCATTTTTCTTTAGTGTGCAAACTCCATGCCCAATAACACCTTTAGGATAGTTCAATGGTCTTAATAAATCTTCTTTTGAATCTAGAAGAGGGAAGATTTCATTTTTCTGCCATATATGGTTACCACTTGTAATAACATCGGCACCATAGCGCTTCATGTTATAATAATCTTCTTCACTAATACCAAATCCACCAGCGGCATTCTCACCATTAACGACACACAGGTCAACCTTATATTTCTTTATAAGGCCTTGAAGTCCCAAAAAGAGAGCACTCATTCCAGGACTTCCTGCTACATCGCCAAGCATTAATACTTTAACTAGCATTATCTAGCATACTCCACAATTCTTGTTTCTCTGATAATTGTAACTTTAATTTTACCAGGATATCTGAGCTCTGCCTCAATTCTCTCAGCAATACCTTTAGCAATATCCTTAGCACCTTCATCTGAAACAGTAGTGTTATTTACTAAGATTCTTAATTCTCTACCTGCTTGAATTGCGAAAGCAGAATCAACGCCATCAAAGCTCTTTGCAATACCTTCAAGATTCTCAAGTCTCTTAATGTAGTTATCTAAGCTCTCTCTTCTTGCACCTGGTCGTGCAGCAGAGATTGCATCTGCTATTTGAACAATTATTGATTCAATACAGTTAGTTTCTACATCTCCATGGTGTGCGGCAACAGCATTAACAACACGAGGATCTTCACCAAGTCTCTTAACAAGTTCTGAACCAAGCTCTGCATGATTAGCTTCACTCTCTGTTTCAGCGCCCTTTCCAATATCATGTAAGAGACCACCACGCTTTGCAATTTCAGCATTAGCACCAACTTCTGATGCAATCATACCAGCAAGGATTGCAACCTCTTTAGAGTGGAAAAGTACATTTTGACCATAGCTAGTTCTAAAATATAGTCTTCCTAATGCTCTAATAAGCTCTGGACCCATATTGTGAATACCGAGATCAAAGATTACCTTTTCACCTTCATCAACAATAATACGACCTACTTCCTTACTTACCTTATTAACCATTTCTTCAATTCTAGATGGATGGATTCTACCGTCTTGTACTAAGCGTTCAAGTGCAACTCTGGCTATTTCTTTTCTTACAGGATCAAAACAAGAGATAACAACAGCTTCTGGAGTATCATCAATGATGATATCTACACCGGTAAGTGTTTCAAGTGTTCTAATGTTTCTACCTTCTCTACCAATGATACGACCTTTCATCTCATCGGATGGAAGAGAAACAGAAGATGTTGTAACTTCTCCACTTACTTCAGTTGCAAGGCGCTGGATAGACTCTACAATAATGTCTCTTGCCACCTTTTCTGCTGTTAATTTTGTCTCTGCTTCAATTTTTGCAACATAGACATGACCATCGTGAGCGGCTTTAGCTTGCATCTGTTCGATTATAGTAGCTTTAGCCTCTTCCTGGCTCATTCCTGCGATTTTCTCTAATTCAACGATTAAAGAAGCCTCTTTCTCTTTCAACTCTGCTTCCTTTTTGGAAACAGCTTCACTTCTTTCTCCAAGTTGCTTTTTGACAGCATCAAGTTCCTGCTGCTTGTGTTCGAGATTTTCTTCTTTCTGCAAAAGTCTTCTCTCTGTCTTTTGCAGTTCTGATCTTCTTTCCCGCGCTTCACGCTCATTTTGCTGCTGTTCTTTTAACAGCTTATCACGTGTCTCAAGCATAAGCTCTTTTGCTTGAGCTTCTGCCTTGATGATTGCTTCCTGCTCTGTTCTAACTGCCTTCTGCTCAACAGAAGTAAGCTTGAACTTAGCATATATCCATCGGCCAGTATAGCCGAGGGCGATGCCAAAAATACAACATAGGAGGATTGTAATAACGTTAATCATAACATTGTCCCCTATGATAGCTATAATCATACTTGTTGAAAATACAAAGGTCAAGTTGGAATTAAGATATTCATAGTGTCTTAATTAGGTAAAATAGTATCGATAAAGCACAATATACAGTGGTAATAATTATTAATACAAAAATAATATTTAATTGTAACATATCAAATTAGTAATAAAAATATAATAAGAATATTTCAAGGATCAATTTAAGACTGGTGCTTAACACTATCAATATTTAATTATGTTTTTTCATCTAAATAAAATATAAAACAGGTGAGCTTTTATACCCACCCGTTATAGATAAATCTAATTTTTGTATTAGAACTGGTCAACGTTTGCTGCTGTAATTACGTTAACACCGGTATCGATGTACTTATAGCCACCCATATCAACACCATTGAGTATGTCTACTGCAGCTTTTACACCCTGATATCCCATCTGGTAAGGGTTTTGGCCCATGATACAAAGAAGCGCACCTTCCTTAACAAGAGACTTGTTAGTGTCAGAAGCATCAGAACCACATCCGATAACGTCAATACCTGCAGCCTTAGCTTCCTTAACTGCGTTACCAGCACCAACTGTTGAACCTTCGTTAGAACCATAAACAGCTACACAGCCCTGTGCAATGAAGTTATCTGCAGCTTCTTTAGATCTTGTAGCATCACCATCACAATACTGAGTTTCAAGAAGTGTGAAGTTTGTTCCAACAAATGCTGATCTGAAACCCTTTTCTCTTGAGTTACATGATTCTGTTGCAGGGTTTACACCGATAACACCTATTTTACCTGATGTGATACCCTTTTTATTTAACTCAGCAAGAAGAGCTTCACCAATTTTCTTTCCACCAGCTTCGTTATCTGTTGCAAATAATCTAAGAGATTCAAAGTTTGCAGGAGAGTCAACATATACAATCTTTACACCTGCTGCTGCAGCTTCTTTAAGAGCTGAAACTTGAGAATCAGGAGCGTTTGCTGCAACGAGGATTGCATCAGCACCCTGTGCTACAGAGTTATTGATACATTCAATCTGCTTATTGTCATCTTTTGTGTCTGGTGAATTAAATACAACTTTAACACCAAGTTCCTTACCTGCATCTTGTGCACCTTGGTTACATGCAACCCAGTGCTGGTCCATCTGGTCCATTGTAATCAAATGGATAGTATAAGACTTAGAAGATGATTCCGATGCTCCCTGTGCAAATACTGCTGTGAGAGCAAGAGCCGCTACGAGTACGAATACAATTACTTTTTTCATACTTTACTCCTTTTATTTTATTGCTAAAAGCAATTAGTTTATTAATTAATTTTTGGATTTATTAGTTTTCTTTTTTGTTGCAGGTCCTCTTCTAATGATGATATCTAAGAGAACTGCAACGATAACGATGATACCGATAATGATATTTCTAATAGCAACAGGTGCTTGAGCAAACTGTAAACCATTTTGAAGTACGGACCAAATTGCAGCACCAACTACTGTACCAATTAGACGACCTGTTCCACCTAAGGTTGAAACACCACCTATTACTGATGCTGCAACACCATACATTTCATAGCTATTACCTGCATCCATCGCACCCATACCTGCTGAACAACATTGAATTATACCTACTAAGCAAGAACAGAATGCTGATACTAAATAAGCAATAGTTGTTGTCTTTAAGACACTAACACCTGATAGTCTTGCTGCCTCAGGGTTTGATCCTAATGCATAAAGATATCTACCACTTCTTGTCTTTGTAAGAACAAAGTTAAAGATTAAGAATACAATTATTGCTAACCAAACACCGTTATAAAGGCCTAAAGTTTTTCCGTAGTAGAATACATCTCTGAATTTATCTACTGCAGCCGCAGTCTTTTCAATTGTATTAATAGCACCAGTGTTATAGTTTCCATTAGCTATTTGAGCAATACCTCTACAAATGGTCATTGTTCCTAATGTTGCAATAAATGGAGGAAGCTTAAAGCCTGCAACTAAGTATCCATTTACAACACCTACAGCTAAGCTTGCTATTAATGTTATCAATGTTGCCATCCAAGGGTTCATACCCTTAGTCATCATAGTTGCACTCATCATTGTAGACATACCTACAATTGAACCAATAGAAAGGTCGATATTTCCGGTAATGAGTACAAATGATTGTCCGATACCGATAAGAACTATAGGAGCAATCTGTCTTAACAAATTACTCAAATTTCTAGATGAGAAGAACAGTGGATTTATGATTCCAAATGCAATACAAAGCACAATAAGACCGATAAAAACTGTTACTACTTGTCTCATACCAGGCTTTGCTAATTGCTTCTTTAAGATATTATTATTTACCATATTTTACCTCAATTTTGTGATTCAAATTTGTTTTCAAAGCGAGTAGCTAATGCTAAAACCTTTTCCTGTGTAGCTTCTTCTCTTGATAACTCTCCTGTAATTCTTCCATCACACATGACAATAATTCGGTCTGCAACCCCAATTACTTCAGGTAGCTCTGATGAAACGAAAAGACAACCAATACCGTTTTCTTTTAGTTGATTCATTAGGTGATAAATCTCAACTTTTGCAGCTACATCGATACCTCTTGTTGGTTCATCAAACATAACAAGCTTACTGTTTCCTGCTAACCACTTTCCAACTACAACTTTTTGCTGGTTACCACCAGAAAGAGTCTCTGCATTAACTTCAGCATGAGGTAGTTTAATATTCATATCCTTGATAGCTTTTTGGCTCATGTCATTTTCTTTACGAGAATTAATGACTAGGTTTTTGCCTGTAAGGCCATCGAGGTTTGGAAGTGAAATATTTTCTCTAACTGGAAGCTTGGTGCACAATCCATCTTTCTTTCTATCTTCAGGAGCAAGTACAATACCATTTTTAATTGCATCCTTTGGATTTCTTATGAAAACCTCTTTTCCTTCAACAAATATTTTTCCACTTTCTTTTTGATCAGCGCCAAAAATAGCTCGTGTTGTCTCAGTTCTACCTGCACCCATAAGACCAGCAATACCTACAAGCTCACCTTTACGGACACTAAATGAGATATCTCTAACAAGTCTTCCTGCATTAAGATTTTTAACTTCAAATACAGTTTCACCAACAGGACAATCAACATGGGGATACTTTTCTTTAATCTCTCGACCTACCATGTTTGCGATGATTTCATCCATAGTGAAATCTTTAAAGTTTCCCGATGTGATGTAATGTCCATCACGCATGATAGTTACCCTATCGGTGATATGTGCTAGCTCTTCAAGACGGTGAGAAATATAAACTATTCCACAGCCCGATTCTTTTAACTGTCTGATGATAGTAAAAAGCTCCTCAATTTCTCTTGCTGTTAATGCTGAAGTAGGTTCATCCATTATTAATACTTTTGCATTAATAGATAGAGCTTTAGCTATTTCAACCATTTGCTGTTTTGATACTTGAAGTTCTCCAGTAATTGTTGTTGGATCAATGTCTACTCCAAGCTTCAAAAGTAGCTCTTTTGCATCGCTATTCATCTTTTTGGTATCAATTAACCCATGCTTTAATGGTTCTCTTCCCAAAAACATGTTTTCAGCGATGGTAAGGTGATGACACATATTAAGCTCTTGGTGTATTATCGCAATTCCTTTCTCAGAAGCAACTTTCTGATTCATGATAGGTACCTCTTTCCCATCAATTAAGATAGTTCCTTCATCTTTTGTGTAAACGCCACTTAATATCTTCATAAGTGTCGATTTACCTGCACCATTCTCACCAAGAAGTGCCATTACCTCACCTGGCTTAAGGTTGAAAGATACGTCATCTAAAGCTTTTACACCTGGGAATGTTTTGCAGATGTGATCCATCTTGACAATGTATTCTTCCATCTCTATCTCCTTTTTTTTCTTTTTTACCTATTTTTCTAAAGCGCTAAGTCTCCTTATACACTCAGCAAAAGCTCTTCCTGTGTGGTAAATTCCCTTCCAAGGATTACCAATATTACTTACAAGAGGATTTCCTTTTTTATCTAATAATTGTCTTGATTCACCTACCTCATAATTCATGAAGTTGTTTTTATCAAACTCCCATAGAGAAGCAAATGTTTCAAAATATTTACTTTTTCCTGTCATAACATATCCATTTAAGAAACCTGTTAATGATTCAAAGTTTTGCCACCACTCCTTATCGGTAACTAATGCATCACCATTACCAACTCCATCACGGAATACACCACCATTTTCATAATCCCAACCATGAGCTAATGCATGGTCTAAGAATTTAATTAGTATTTCACTATCATCTTCGGCTCTACTACCAAGTACATTCAAAGCATGGTCGGCAAGCCAACTTAACTCAACATTATGGCCATAACTTGTTGTATTAGTAGGAGTTGCAATAGTCTCATTTGTCTCTCTTTCAGCATTCCAAGTTCTCTTAATATTTATTGCAGGAATTTGATTAAAATAGAGGTCGAATTGATTTAAACCATATCCATCTTCTTTATTAATCATGTAGGTCTTGATAATATCCCATGATTCTTGAAGCTTTCGTTTATGAATTTCTTTTCCTGTTGCTTGATATAAAGTTGTCCAAGCTTCAAGTAAATGCATATGAATATCTAAGCTCTTTCTATCGCCTGCATAAGCTCCTGCAGGTGATAAACTCCAATCTCTTTCTACATTTTCGTAGTAACCACCACGATAAGTATCTGTGGAATACTTTTGAATAAGGTCAAATGCTTTTTCTGCGACCTCAAGAGCCTTTTTATCACCATAAGTGAGATAATACTGAGCTAGAGCATATACACCAAAGCCTTCACCATAGGTTAGTTTTGAAGGGTCTGCAATTGATCCATCTCTATTTAATAGCCAATAAAATCCACCATATTCTTTATCCCAAAATTGATCCATCAAATATTCGGCACCTTGACGTGCTGCTTCATTCATACGAGCTTTATCTTCTTCTTTTGCAAAATCGAGCAAGTAAGAAAAACCCCATACCATTCTTGATTGTGTAACGATGTTTTTTATTCCATTACCATCAAACTTTCCATTTTCATCAAAGCTTGTAATGTATCCACCATATTGAGTATCTACAGAATTATCCAACCAAAAAGGAATAATATAATCCCTAATTGTTGTAAGCATTTCTTTTTTAATTTCTGTAATAGTTTTCATATTCTAATAATTGAACCGTTTCAAATATAAAGTTTAATATTTTGAACCGTTTCAAATCCTCCTTATAAAAAAATTTTAAATGATTCTTGTTGATTTTCTGAGGACAACCTCAGCACATACCCGATCTACGCCGAAGTCCTTCTTTTTTCCATTAATTCTATCTATTAGTAGTTTAACTGCTCTTTTACTCATTTCACTTAATGATTGACTTACAGTAGTAAGAGGTGTCTCTTGGAATGCAGCAATAGCAATATCATCAAACCCAGTAACTGAAACATCATTTGGAATCTTTACTTTTTGTGATTTTAAAGAACTAATAATACCCATAGCCATAATATCATTAATTGCTAAGACTAAATCTGGCTTCTTTTCATTATATATTTCATTTATTGCAGAATAACCTCCAATAAAGGTTACTTTATCAGCCTGGATGAAATTTGATTCATCAAGCTTAATATTATATTCTTCTAAAGCCTTCAATAAACCTTCCACTCTTTCACCAGAAGGAACAAGCTCTTTATTACCAGTAACAATAACAATATTTCTATGTCCTTGTTTCAACATCTCCTTTGCTAATTTATACATTCCATCTTTCAAGTCACACATAACTGTATATCGTGGAATTTCTCTATAATAAGAAGATATGAAAACAATAGGATAATCACGATTCAGTAATTTCTTAATTTCAGATAATTCAGGGTTTAATTCAGAAACTGGGACTGTAATTATTCCATCAACTCCTTTATCCAAAAATTGCTCAATTAATTTATTTTCCATCTTACTACTTTCATTTGAGCAACCAACAACTAAGCCATATCCTAGTTCTGCAAAATCATGTTGTAGATGAGCTATCATTTCACCATAGAAGTTGTTTGTTAAATCAGGAACAATGCAACCTACCATACCTGATGATTGTGTAGATAATGATCGAGCAAATGGATTTTTCTTAAATCCAAGTTCTTCAGCAGCTTTTTTTACAATTTCTTTAGTTTTTTCTGCAATTTTTTCTGAATTATTCAAAGCCATAGAAACAGTACCTACTGAAAGACCTACATAGGCTGCTACATCTTTAATACTTACTGTTTTCTTAGACTGTTGCATAATTCACCTTTGAACCGTTTCAATTTAATTATACATCAGTTTTATGAATGCGCAAGAAAAAATTTCATACAAGAAAATTAAACTAATTTTTCTATTACAACTACGAATTAAACACTAATTCTTACCTAAGATACAAAAATAAAAATTTTTATAGAAAATGTGTTTAATTTAGGATTTTTATACTTGATTGCCTAAGGATATTAATATCTAAATGGAATTGTGGCATAGCCAGATATATGGATAGGCGGCATTAGTTACCTCTGATGGGTTTCATCCGGAGAGGAAACAATGGCATCCTCTAGTCTAACGGATGAGAGGAGGTGATGATATGATGCTTGAAACGATTTTAGAGATTATTCTTTGGAGTCTTAAGATCTGCACTTCTGTGATAGAGCTTATTTCAGCAATAAAAAAATCATCCCGCCCAACTGGTCACAACAGGAAGCGGGATTAATCAAACCTAATTTCTGAGGTAACTAGCCGTCTATCGGCTATGTCACTTCATATACTATTTTATATCTTTTTAAATTATAGTCAATATTTCCTTTAAAAGAGAGAAAATAAAACTTTCTCTTATCTCGCAATTAAAGGATGAAAGCCGAAAACATTTTTAGAGATTATACTCATTTCTTCTGTGATAGAGCTTATTTCAGATATAAAAAAATCATCCTGCCCAACTGGTCACAACAGGAAGCGGGATTAATCAAACCTAATTTCTGAAGTAACAAGTCGTCATCGGCTATGTCAATTCATCTATTTTTCTATATCTTTTTTTCTACAGTCAATATTTATAGCCTTAAAGCATTTATTCATGAAAGATTTTCTTTCTTACATAGAAAATAACACTTAATTATCATAAAGACTAACATCACAGTCCAGCCAATAGCACATGATATAGCTATAGCCTTAATTCCATAAATTGGTGTTAAGATAAAACTCATAAGAGTTCTTATAGATGCTTGGATAAAAGTATTAACTACTGACAGCTTCATCTTACCCATTCCCCTGAAAAAGCCTTGAAGACCATTTGTTAAACCTGGAAGAATATAGAAGAATGCCATATATGATAGATATATTGCCCCAATAGTTACTACATTACCTGAATCAGTATTTGATACAAATAAGCTAATAATTGGTTTTCTTAATAAGTATGAAACTACCATTATGATAGCGCCATAACATAATTCGAGTGCAATTCCTGCTTTTAAACCAATAAATAGGCGTTCTTTTTTCTTTGCACCTCTATTTTGAGCTGTATATGTTGAGATTGCAGCACCTATTCCTTGTTCAGGGATACAGGCAAAATCGTCAACCTTAGTTACTGCATTGTATGCGGCAATGGAATCAACACCAAGTAAATTAACTTGACCTTGAATTAATACTTTACAAATTGGCTGAATAGCCTGCTGTAAAGCAGCGGGAGCGCCATAAGAAAAAATCTTTTTTAATCTATCTTTATCATATCTAAATGATTCTTTACTTGGGCAAATTGCTTTTTCCTTAATTACTACTTGATAAATAGCAAGAAGAGCAGAAACAGCTTCAGCAACTACCGTTGTTGTTGCTGAGCATATTATTCCAAAGCCTAGGAATCCTATAAAAATAATATCTAAAAGCGCATTTAGTATTGCTGAAAAAGCTAAAAACTTAAGTGGAGTCTTTGAGTCTCCTGCACTTTTTAATCCTGCCGCTAATGTATTATAGATAAATGTAAAAGGTGTTCCTAAAAAAGTTATTGCAAGATATTTAGTCGTTATTTCTTTTATCTGTGAAGGAACCTTTAACAAAGTAGTAATTAAACTAGAAAAAGAAAAACCAAGTGTTGAAATAATTATTGCTGAGATAACTCCCAGTGAAAGTGTCGTAGCAAGAGTTGATTTAAACCTATCAAAATCTTTAGCTCCAAAAGCTTCACTCATCAAGACACTAGAGCCTATACACATACCAGATACACCTAAAATTACTAGGTTCATTACCGGACCGGCAATTCCCTCTGCCGCTAATGCTTCAGGACCTATAAAACGTCCTGCAATTATTGAGTCAATCGCGTTATATGCAAGCTGTAACCAATTACCCAATAATAATGGAAGTGCATACTTAATAAGGTGGGTATAGGGATTTCCTGTTGTCATATCACGCATAAACAAGATGATATGATTTTTTATTTTTTTTCTTCAAGTAATACTTAATAAAATAGTAAAAGTAGTAATAGAAATTACTAATTTTAATTAACTGATCAGAGAATAGAAGAATTATTTTTCGAATCATATATATCTAACTACATTAATTATCAACATTGTTAATACACAAACATTGAATAACTTTCATAATTTATCCTTTATCACCTTACATAGATAAGAATAGTCATTTTGAAATAAAGTGAGCTATAAGGTTATTACTATTTCCATCAAGATTGCATAAATATTATCAATATCTTACCTAAGAGCATTAAAAATAAAAAAAATACATTTTTTTTGTATATTTTAAAAGAAAACGATAAAAAAATATCTTTTTCTATTATACAATTTTGATATGAGAAAACTTAAAGACGCTATATATGGATTTGCAGTTGGGGATGCACTGGGTGTTCCATATGAATTTAAAGAAAGAGGAAGTTACCGATGTACTGATATGGTTGGCTTTGGTACATGGAACCAAAAGCCAGGAACTTATTCAGATGATACTGCTATGACACTAGCTACCTGTGCTTCAATTAAAAAGCATGGTGGGATTAACTGCCTAGATATAATGAAAAAATTTACTAAATGGCTATTTGAAGGTGAATACGCTATTGATCATGTGATATTTGATGTAGGTAATACTACCATGAGTGCCATTAATCGGTTTGATGGTGTTTATCCATTTTGTGGTGATAAAGATATGTGGTCAAATGGAAATGGATCTTTAATGAGGATTCTACCTTTAGCCTTTCTTGATAATGTTACTGACGAAGATATTGCATGTGTTTCAAGCCTTACTCATGCAAATGAATTAAGTATTAATATTTGTATAGAATATGTTCATCTTGCAAGAGAATTAATCAAAGGAAATGATCCAGAAATAAATTTTGATGTACCAATTAAAAGTACAGGATATGTCAAAGATACTATAAATAGTGTTAAATATGCATTCTCAACTACTTCTTCCTACGTTGATTGTGTTTTAAAAGCTGTTAATTTGGGAGGAGATACAGATACAATTACTGCAATTGCAGGAGGGCTAGCAGGAATAAAATATGGCTATGAAGCAATCCCTAAGAAATGGATTGAAACACTCAGAGGAAAAGATATCATTGATTCCTGCTTATTTTAGATAAAAAAAAACCGCCACCTAACGTGACGGCTTCAGGACTAATATCCTGTTTACAAAGCTTTAGGAGTTATTTATCTTCCTTTGCTTTCTTCTCAGCTTTAGCTTCCTTTTTCTCTGTCTTCTCAACGAGCTCAAGGATTACCATTTCAGCTGCATCCCCTAAACGATTACCTGTCTTGAGGATTCTTGTGTAACCACCCTTACGTTCAGCGAACATAGGAGCGATCTCCTTGAAGAGTTTAGCTACGATAGCTTCATCGTAGATATCTCTTGCGATGATTCTGCGGTTGTGGACACTATCTTCCTTAGCGCGAGTAATCATCTTTTCAGCCATTCTCTTTACTTCGAGGGCCTTTGCCTTTGTGGTCTCGATTCTCTCATATCTGAAGAGTGATGTGACCATGTTGCGCTTAAGCGCCTTGCGCTCGCTAGAATTGCGTGAAAGCGCATTGAAACCAATTCTATGCTTCATTTTCTTCTTCCTTGTTACCTGGAACTTTTATAGCAGTCTTTAAGATACTGTAATCGGTCATGCCGAGAGAAAGATTCCACTCCTTGAGCTTATCCTTAATCTCTGAAAGAGACTTCTTACCGAAGTTTCTTGTCTTAGCAATTTCCTCTTCAGTTTTCTTGGTCAGATCTCCAATCGTTCTGATGTTAGCATTCTTGAGACAGTTAGAGGAACGAACAGTGAGTTCAAGTTCTTCAACAGAGGTATCGAGAATCTTTCTAATTCTAGCTTCCTCTTCGTCAACTTCCTCATTGTTATTTACAAGGCTCTCATCGAAATTGATAAAGATAGAGAAATGCTCCTTGATAATCTTTGCAGCTTCTGCAAGAGCATCATCTGGAGAAATAGTACCATCTGTAAAAATCTCGAGGATGAGTTTATCATAATCGTTTCTCTGACCTACTCTTGTTGGCTCAATTGAGTACTTAACTCTCTTAACTGGAGAGAAGAAAGCATCGATTGAGATAACACCGAGTTCTTCAGAATACTTTTCATTGAGTTCGGATGGAACATAACCACGACCGAGATTAATATCTACAACCATTTCGAGATCACAATCATCCATCATTGTGAAGATTACGAGGTCCTTGTTAGTAATTGTAACATGGTCTTTCTCGAAATCAGCTCCAGTGATAACTCCAGGTCCCTTACAAGAAATTGTAAGTGTTGTGCCTTCGCAATCCTCAGGCATAGCAATCTGAAGTTTCTTCAAAGCAGCAACGATATCAGCAATATCCTCACGAACACCCTGGATTGGTTCATATTCGCTTGTGATAATGTGTGGCTCACGACCATCATTTGAGAAAGTTGTGAACTGTACAGCTGTTACCGCATAGCCCTGAATGGATGAGAGTAGTACACGTCTTAGAGTGTTACCTACGGTTGTTCCGAATCCTCTTTCAAAAGGATAAGCAACGAACATTCCGTAATCTGGTGTCAACACATTCTGGTCATAGGAAATACCGGTAGGTTTTTTAAAACCCTTCAGTAGGTTTTTACGTGCCATGATTACTCCTTATACTTAAATCATGTGTTCAACGAACACAAATACCACGGGAGCCAAACTAGGCCCCCATTGGGATCAAACACGACGTGTCTTTCTTGGGCGGCAGCCGTTGTGTGGGATTGGAGTTACGTCGCGGATAGATTTAACCTTGAGTCCGAGAACACCAAGAGTTCTAATAGCACTCTCACGACCAACACCAGGTCCTTTTACATATACGTTGACTTCCTTGAGACCGTAGTCCATAGCCTTCTTTGCTGCTGTCTCACATGTTGTCTGAGCTGCATAAGGAGTACTCTTCTTAGCACCTCTAAATCCGAGACCACCTGCTGAAGCCCAGGAAAGTGCGTTGCCACCAAGGTCTGTAACAGTGATGATAGTGTTGTTGAAAGTTGCC
>NZ_JAXEGN010000284.1:0-23734 GCF_034103065.1 Bullifex sp.
ACAAACAGTGTATGCATGTATGATAGGCAAGATAATGCATTTTTTGCAGAAGCAAAGTTAGATGTAGGAACAGACATCATGGTCAAATACCTCAAAAAAGCGATGAAGGACTATGGAATAACCAGCGAGAGCCAGTTCTTGTTAGGCTATGAGGCAGGACCAACAGGCTATGGGTTATGTAGAGGTTTAAAGAAACATGGCTTTGATTGTGTAATAATGGCACCAACTACAATAAAGAAAGCATCTGGTGATAAGGTGAAGACAGACAGGAAGGATGCGAGACTTCTTTCAATAACGCTGGCTAGTGACGGATTTAAAAAAGTATATCTTCCAGATCCTCTAGATGAAAATACAAAGGAATTCACTCGTACAAGAAATACACTCAAGGGACATCTCAAAAGAGCAAAACAGAACCTTCTATCATTCCTACTACGTGTTGGTATGTCTTATCCAGATAATAGCAACTACTGGACTGATAAACATAGGCAATGGCTGGAAAGTGTAAGTTTTAAGAATAAGATGCTGCAGCTTTCCTTCGACACGTTGTGGCAAGAAGTAAAAGATCTTGAAGCGAAGATAGCTAATCTAGATGCTACCATCGAAGAAATAGCTAATGATGAAAGGTACAAGGATAAGGTAGATAAACTTGTTTGCTTTACTGGTATACAAACTCATACTGCACTTTCAATAGTATGTGAAATTGGAGACTTTAAGAGATTTGCTACCGCAGGGCAGTTCTCAAGTTACCTAGGATTATGTCCAAGCCAAGATTCAAGTGGCAAGACCAAGAAATATGGTAGCATAACAAAGTGTGGTAACAGCAGACTTAGGCTTCTACTTACTGAAGCAACTAAAGGAATAAAGAGAAGCAACCCATATACAAAGTCAAAGAGACTTCTTTTGAGGCAGCAAGGACAAAACCCTTCGGTTATTGCATATGCAGATAAGGGTTCTAAACGCATAAAACAGAAGATTGCAAAGCTGGAAAAGAATGGAAAATCTGCGAATGTTGCTACAACAGCAGGTGCAAGGGAACTATCCTGCTTCATTTGGGGCATGATGACTGGAAATATTGCATAGCATGAGAGTCATTATAAACAAGAAGGAACAAGCATTGATTTTCAATAATGAAGTCATCCTCTTAATGAAAGCAATGGTAACTACAGCCTAAGGGCTGACAAAATAGAGCTATGGGGAGAATATAAGGTAGGTAAGTGCATGATTCAGCCATCTTCGAACAAACTATGGGACTGAAATAAACTCCCGCTCTTAGACTGAAAGGGCTTTTGGCGAACCATTGACCTGTAGGTAACAGGTCCACGAATAACAGAATGGTCAAGTGCCGAATAACTGACAGCCTATGTTCTTCCCAACACTCATTTAAAATATGTAAAACTTCTATTGACAAGAGGTCACATCATAACAGTTTGTTTAAATATAATGTTCAGGAAGAGAATATTTAAAATGGTCTAATCCTCTCGATTCCCTATGAATATAATCTACGACACTAAAAAGTTGTCTTGCATTACCTCTCCAACGTTTGTCAATAAAGAAAGTATAATCATCAATTATTCTATCATAATTTTGCTTATCCTCCCAATATCGTATTAATAGAGGAATATCTTCTTTTCTTTCTCTGAGAGGCTTTATTGAGATGGTATGGTAATTAATTCTATGGAACAAATCTTCTCTTAAAATACCATTTGTAATTAACTCAATTGGATTTTTATTTGAAATTGAAATTAGCTTACACTTTGAATAGCGAGGAGAACACGAGTATTCTCCTATTCTTCTATATGAACCATCCTGTATAAATCTTAATAACTGTGATTGTGATTGAAGTGAAAGATTTTCTATTTCATCAAAGACTAATGCTTTACCATTAGCTTGCTCTACATATCCTACAATATCTCTATCAGAACCAGTGAAAGACCCTTTTTTAGCTCCAAATATTGCTGACTCAGCTAAGCTAGAATTAAGTAGTCCACAATCAACATAGATAGAATCTTCTTCTTTACCACCTGTAATATATCTAGAAATAATTTCTTTTCCTGTTCCAGTTTCACCATAAATAAAAACAGGTTTATCAGTAAGAGAATACTCTTTAGCTTTTTCTCTTACATTTTGAGCATTTTCAGAAATTCCTATAAATAAATCTTCAAGGTTTTGTTGCTTTTGGCTTTTATCCTCTTTAAGATTTAAAGCAGAAGCAAGTTCATGCTCACTAAAAGGCTTACTTAAACAGGTATAATTTCCAAGTTTTGTGACAACATAGCCATTCATTAAGTTTTTTGGACATAGTATTATTATCTTGTAATCATTATTCTCTTGGTTTGAAAATAAAATCTTTAAGTAAGCATAGTTAGCTGAAAGGTCAACAATAATAATACTACCTTTCTCAATAGTTGATATTTTACTTACAATATCTGTGCATTCTTTAATAAAAACACAATTTTGCTGTAAAACTTTATTTACTTTTGTCCTACTATGAACATCTGTGGAAAAAAGATAACAATTTTCCATTCTTTCTCCTTTTTATGTGCGAAAAAAACGATGTTTTGGGACCCCAAAAATTCCTTTTGTATTTTTAGAATAAATGTACTTTTTATTTCTGACAAGAAATAAATTTGATTTTTTATACATATTATAATTATTACTAATTAATTTTGTGTATTTAGAAAAAAAAATCACTACAATTGATTTGATAATAAAGTTTCAATAGCACCAATAGCAAAAATACCAGCAGTTTCAGCTCTTAAAATATTAGTAGGAAGAAGAATAGGTGTTGCATTGTTGTTTTCTAGAAATTCACACTCTTCATCTGATATTCCACCTTCACTGCCAATAATAATAGATATTTCATAAGACTTTATATTTTTTAAAGCTTCTAAAAGATTTTGGGTTTTACCTCTGCTACTTTGATGGAGAAAGAAAATAGGATAAGGAGAATCAGAAATAACATCTTTTATATCAATTACTCTAATATCCCTTACCTTTGTATTAGAACCACTTTGTTGTACTGCTTCTTTTTGAATATCAGAAAGTCGTCTTAAATCATGCTCTTTAAACCCTTTTTCTTGAGAAAACTGAGATGTAATAAAAACTATTTCTTCAACACCTGCCTCAGTAAGCATTCTAATTATAGTTTCATTCTTTTTTCCCTTGCAGATAGCTTGATAAACTCTAATAGGTGGAATTGCATCACGATATGCTGAAAAGGAATCTAGAAGATGTTCTTCTGGATTCTCTGTAGGTGTCAATGATAGCATGTCTTCTGAGATAATAGAGGCATCATAATAGTTATTATTGATATCTTTACATGTAAAAATATCACCAACTTTTAACCTTAATACCTTAATTAGGTAATCTTTTTCTCTTTTTCTTAAGATGTAATCACTTTCACCTGAATATGATTTATCAAGTATAAATATTCTCATTTTTCACCTTGCAAATAATTAATTGCTTCAATCAAAGCATTATCATAATTGGTATCTACTTTTGGCCTTTCTTCATATGGCATTGAATAAATATATTCGTTTCTTATTAAGAGTTTTAATGCAATATCACTTACTCCTATATTATTATGAGCTGCGGCAAAACCATCCATATTTTCTTTTGTATACTCTGGATGAGTTTTTATATAGGATGTTATTTCATCTTTATTGTTTTCTACAAAGTTATAATATGCTTTTATTTCTTCATCTGAATATTGATGTTCTTCAACAATAATATCTGGAGTAATTCCTTTTTTATGGATGTTATTGCCCTTTGGTGTAAGATAATAAGCAGAAGTAAACTTGATATATCCATTCTTCCATACTGCGGACTCTTGAATAATTCCTTTTCCAAAAGAAGGAGATCCAATTACAGTTGCCCTCTCATTTTCTTGCAAGGCAGCGGTTAAAATCTCACTTGCTGATGCAGTTCCATTGTTTGTTAATATTACTATTGGTAAATTTAATACTTTTCTTGTATCGTTATTTGAAATGGTAGAGTAATCTTGCTTACTAGAACCATCTTTATGCTGAATTGACATTATGGTTTCTCCTTCTGGTAAGAAGAAGTTTGCTATCATTATTGCTGAATCAACAATACCTCCACCATTATTTCTTAAATCTATAATTAAGCCTTTAATACCATTATTCATTAATTTTTTTAAATCTTCACTAAAGAGTTCATGAGTCTTTTGGTTAAATGTTGAAATACTAATATAACCAATATCTGTATTTTCAATAATCAATGAAGTTGTATTTGGAGTAGTTACTTCTTCAGGATAGAGCGTAACATCAAAAACTGCATTTCCTCTATTTATTGTTAATGTGATAGGTTCACCTTTTTTACCTCTAATTAATTTAGAGGCTTCATTAGCTGTTAAATCATAAACAGTATCACCATTAACATGAGATATTAAATCGCCAGAACGAATTCCTGCTCGATCTGCAGGACCACCAGGAAATGGTGCTATGATTTCGACCATATAAGTTTCTTTTTTATCCCAATCGATGAAAGCAGGAGAATACTTTGTTAAATAAGTACCAATACCAACATATGTTCCAGAGATGTCTTCATTAAACTCTTGGCTTTCTTCCTCTGTAATATACTCAGAATATGGATCATTTAAAGCTTTAAAAAGAGCTTTTGTAAGTTCTTCATCGACTTTATCTATATCGATATCGTAGAGAAAATTTTGATTTAAGTATTGGTATAGAGTATTTAATCCTAGAAGTGTTCCTGAGATATTTGTAACTTGAATTTGAGATAGTGCAGAGGTAGTAGATGCTTGTTTTGAAGAAGTATTTTCGCTAGATGCTCCTGCAAATACAGTTGATAAAGAAAAAAATATAATTAAAAGCAGTAGTAAGGTCTTTTTTAACATATTTATAATTGTAAATAAAATGTGTTAATAGTTAAAGACTCGATTTCTTGATTGACTGATTATCTTTTGATAACTACACTTTTCATATGTTTTGCTTTATTAATTATCCTTCATGGATAAAACCGGAAGTATTTTCTTTTTTACCAATACGTTGGTATGCAGTTATGTACATTGTGGCATTTGGAATTGCATATTTATTATTCAAATATCAGGTAAAACATGATCAACTATTAAAGATTTCAAATGATGATATTGAAACGCTTTTTATGTACTGCATTATTCTATTATTGTTATTTGCACATCTTTTTTCTGTATTCTTTTATAGCGATGCAAAATACTACCTTACACATCCTTGGATGATATTTTGGCCATTCGAAGAAGGAAAATTTGTAGGACTTCCTGGTATGAGTTACCACGGTGGTGTTGTTGGCGCAATATTAGGTGGACTATGGTTTGCAAAAAAGAAAAAACAAGATTTCTTCTTACTTGCAGATACAGCGTGTGCAGGAATTCCTTTAGGTTATACTTTTGGACGATTGGGAAATTTTATTAATGCTGAGTTATATGGAAGAGTTACTGCTTCACCTTTTGGTATGATATTCCCTAATGCGCAAAAGTTTTCAACAAACTATGAATGGGTTCAAAATATCTGTAATGAGTGTGGTATTGAGTATGTTTTAGGTGAGTATGTTAATCTTCCAAGACATCCATCGCAGTTATATGAAGCACTATTTGAAGGTATAGTTCTTTGGTTAATTTTATGGTTTATTTGTCGTCCTTTGATTATTAAAAAAGGATTAAAACCAGGTTCTATGCTATCATTTTATTTGTTTGGATATGGTTTCTTTAGATTCTTTATAGAGTACTTTAGACAACCAGATAATAATATTGGATATGTTATTGCACTGGGAGATAGAAGTGATAATATTGCTCTATTTCAGTCGTTTTTAAATATCTCAAAGGGACAGATTTTCTGCCTCTTAATGATGGCCTCTTCCATCATATTGTTTATTATTGTTAATAGGAGAAGAAAGGATGTTAAGCGTTGATGAGAGAGTAAGAGCATTACGTGCTCTTATGGAAGAAAAAGGATATGATGCATATCTTGTAACTGGTACAGATCCTCACATGAGTGAGTATGTTGCATCACGTTGGAGAACAAGAGCTTTTATCAGTGGTTTTACTGGTTCAGCAGGTACTGTTTTAGTTACAAAAGATGATGCAATATTATGGGTTGATTCAAGATATTTTATTCAAGGAGCTGCTGAAATTAGTGGTAGTTGCTTTAGATTAATTAAGCTTGATATTGATGATAATCCTGATCCTTATACTTACATTGAAAAGAATATAAAATCTGGCTTAACAGTAGCAACAGATGAGTGTGGTATCAACATTGATTCATATAATAATTTAAAAAAGAGATTTGGTAAAAAAGGTATTTCATTTGTTGCAAGTGAGGATTTACTTGATAAGATTTGGGAGAATAGACCAAGTATTCCAAATTCTACTCTTAGAAGTGTTCCTCTTGGCTATTGTGGCCTTGAAAGTAGTGATAAGCTTGCAAAAGTTAGAGCTACCTTAAAGGAAAAAGGTGCTGATTACACATTTATCTCTTCAATAGATGATATCGCATGGCTTACCAATTTAAGAGGTGATGACATTAAATGTAATCCTGTATTTATGTCATTTGCTCTTATAACTATGGATAAAGCATACTTATTTACTTCTCCTACAAGATTTACTGATGAGGTTAAATCTATTGTTGAAAAAGATTTTATTATAAAGCCATATGAAAAAGCCTATACTGAACTTAAGAATCTTGTGCTTGGTGTTGCTTATTACAATCCTGAAAGAGTTAATATGGCATTTGCTTCAGTTTTAGATGTTGAATCATCTATTACAGGTCGTGATATCACAACAGATTTAAAGGCAAAAAAGAATGAAATAGAAATGAGAGGTATGAGAAGAAGCCATTTAATGGATGGTGTTGCTTATATCAATTTCTTATCAAAGCTTAATACAACTCCAGATGGTTCTCTTGATGAAATTGCAGTTTCAACACTTCTTGAAAAAGAAAGAGAGAGACTTGAAGGGTATCTTGGACCATCCTTTAATCCTATTTCTGGCTTTAAAGAACATGGTGCTATGTGTCACTATAGTGCTACCCCTGAGTCTTCAAAGAAAATTGATTGCGATGGTCTATTAGTTTTGGATACGGGTTCTCAGTTTTACTATGGAATGACAGATATTACTAGAACTCTTTGTTTTGGAAATCCTACAGAGGAAGAAAAGAAAGATTACACATTAGTATTAAAAGGTCATTTAGCTCTTGCAAGACAGATTTTCTATAAAGGAACTAAAGGTTATCAACTTGATGTTCTAGCTAAACAATACATGTGGCAAGCAGGTATGACATTCTACCATGGAACAGGTCATGGTGTTGGATTTAACCTAAATGTACATGAAGGTCCTATGAATATTTCTAGTAAGCCAATCGATGTAGCCCTTGAAAAGGGTATGGTTGTTTCAGATGAGCCAGGAATCTATAAAGAAGGACGTCATGGTATTAGAATAGAAAACCTTATTGCTGTTGATGATTATGTACAAACAGAGTTTGGTTCTTTCATGGCTTTTGAAGTATTAACAATGGTTCCTTATGAGAAAAAATTAATTGATCTTAAATACCTTGATGATAGTGAAATTGAACAGATTAATGCTTATCATCAGTGGATTAAAGAAGAATTAATTGGCCTTGTTGATGAAGATGCAAAAGCTTATCTTGAAAGTGCTACTTCTCCACTTGTGAGAGAATAAATAAATATATAGAATAAAGGAAATAAGAGGAAAATATCATGGTAGAAGCATTAAAAAAGAATGGCAAGATTTCTAGAAAAGGTCCTGTCGTATTAGTCATCATGGATGGCGTAGGTTTCGGTAAATATAAAGAAGGTGATGCTGTTGCAAGTGCAATGACAAATAACCTTGATCAATTGTATAAAGATTATCCATGGACAAAGCTTAAGGCTCATGGTCTTGCTGTTGGTCTTCCTTCAGATGCTGATATGGGTAATAGTGAAGTTGGTCACAACGCAATGGGTTGTGGTAGAGTTTTTGCTCAGGGTGCTGCTTTAGTTAGTAATTCTATTAACTCAGGTGATATGTTTAAGGGAAGTACTTGGGTAAAACTTATTGAAAACTGTAAGAAGAATTCTTCAACACTTCATTTTATTGGTCTTTTATCAGATGGTAATGTTCACTCACACATCGACCATCTTAAAGCAATGGTAAAGCAAGCAAAGGTTGAGGGTGTTAAAAAAGTAAGAATCCATGCTCTTCTTGATGGTAGAGATGTAGGTGAGATGTCTGCTCTTGAATATTTTGATCCTTTTACAGAGTATCTTGAAAGCCTTAACGATGCATCATTTGATGCAAGAATTGCATCTGGTGGTGGAAGAATGGTTATAACAATGGACCGTTACAATGCTAACTGGGATATGGTAAAAAAAGGTTGGGAAACACATGTTCTTGGTGAAGGTAGACAGTTTGCATCTGCACATGAAGCAATTGAGACCTTAAGAGCAGAGACAGGTGCTATTGACCAGGATCTTCCTCCTTTTGTTATTGCTGAAAATGGAAAACCAGTTGGTACTATCGAAGATGGTGATTCTGTAATCCTCTTTAATTTCAGAGGTGATAGAGCTCTTGAAATTACAAAGGCTTTTGAAGCTGAGAATTTAACAGAGTTCGATAGAAAGAGAAGACCTAATGTAGAATATGCAGGTATGATGGAATATGATGGTGATCTCCATGTTCCTGCTCAGTTCCTTGTTTCTCCTCCTTCAATTGATAGAACAATGGCTGAATATCTTTGTGCTACAGGATTAAAGCAGTTCTCTATTTCTGAAACTCAGAAGTTTGGACACGTTACATACTTCTTTAATGGTAATAAGACAGGTAAATTCAACGAAGAGCTTGAGGAGTATGTTGAAATTCCTTCTGATATCGTTCCATTTGAAGAAAGACCTTGGATGAAGTGTGCTGAAATTGCAGATAGAGTAATTAAAGAAATTGAAAGCGGTAAGTGGGATTTAATCAAGCTCAATTTCCCTAATGGTGATATGGTTGGTCATACAGGTGTATTCGAAGCAGTTGTATGCTCAATGGAAGCTATGGATCTTCAAATTGGTAGAATTTGGAATGCTATCAAGAAAGCTGGTGGTGTAATGGTAGTCACTGCTGACCATGGTAATGCTGATGATATGTATGAGCATGGTAAAGATGGTTCTGTAAAGCTTAAGAAAGATGGAGATCCAAAGAGTAAGACTTCACATTCTCTTAACCCTGTACCATGTATCGTTTGTGACTCTGCTTACAACGGTGAATACAGCAAGGAGCTTAAAACTGGCTTAGGTATTTCATCTATCCCAGCTACACTCATGAACCTCCTTGGTTATGATGCTCCAGCTGATTACGATTCATCTGTGCTTACATTAAATTAATATTAAATTAGATATTAAATAAACGGCATCGAAAGGTGCCGTTTTTTCGAGGTAAAAATGTCTTTTGAAAGTGCGAAAGAATATCTTTGTAAAAGAGGATTTGGTAATAAAATAATAACATTTGAAGTTTCAACAGCTACTGTTGAGTTAGCTGCTAAGGCTCTTGGAACTTCTGAATGTAGAATTGCTAAAACTCTTGCCTTTATGTTGGATGGAGCACCTATTTTAATTGTAATGGCTGGGGATACTAGAGTTGATAATAAAAAGTATAAACAAACATTCCACGAAAAAGCTCATATGCTTTCCTTTGACTCTAGTGTAGAGCTTGTTGGACATGCTCCAGGAGGTGTTTGTCCTTTTGGTGTTAAAGAAGGAGTTAAAGTATTTCTTGATGAATCTTTAAAACGTTTTGAAACAGTTTATCCAGCGGTTGGCAGTAGCAACAGTGCTATTGAATTAACAATTAAAGAGCTTGAAGAACTACTTCCTGATGCAACTTGGATTGATGTAGCTAAGCTATAAAAATATATCTGCCATTATAATATGGCAGATAAACTATTAATATCCATCAGGACTAACTAAACAGAGCATCAAAGCGCCTGTTATGCTAAGTACCATTCCAACTATATTAGTTGTTATGTAATCATTTGAAAGAATTATTAAAAACTGTCCTGTAGAAAGGAAGAAAAGAGTTAAAAATCTCTTTATTTTATAGCTTTCTCTATTCTTTAAAAAAGCAAAGAAATAAGTAATATCTGCAAGAATAAAGATTATTAATACTGTCATTGTAAAGAAAATAGTATGAACATTATTTTGTGGATTTATTTCATCAACAGGCATAATGAATGAGATAATAATTGAAGAAATAATTCCAAATAGAACATAAATATTCATCTTAGAAATAGATTCACTCTGCAAGTTTAATATTGATGCAAATAGCAATGACATTGCAGCTGAAAGCATAAAACTTCTTGTAATACATGTACTTATATAATAAGAAATTATGTAAATACCATAATAATCATAGAAAGAAGGTAATATTGCAAAAGCTTCCATTGTAATGAAAAGTAAGAACATTGGTATCAAAGCACCTTCTACAGCCTCTGATTGATGTCTTACTCTTAAGACAATTGAAGGAATCAATGCAGATAGTACTAAAATAAGCTTGGGGAAAATCTCAAGATAAATAAAGATTGTATCTCCAACATTAAATAGTACATATCCCATTAGCGCAAGCATAACGAATACCAAAACTGAAATACAAATTTGGATAGTCGAAATGATTTTAGTGGTATTATTCGATGTCACTACAGGATATCCTTATATGGTGGTTTAATATCTGTTTTAATAAATCTTGCTGCAACAACGTTTCCAAGCATTGCAATTTGAGCATCAAGCATTACTGCAAGACCATTTACAAAAGGAAGTAAACCCATAATTGTCATCTCTGCACCATAAAGAGAAACATTAGTTAATTTGAAAACTAATATTGAAGTAAACATAACTTCAAAGCCTGGAGCTAAAGATGAAGCAAATGATGCAATTGCAGAAACTAATGCAACAATAATAGTCGTATTAATATCAATTTTACTTCCTGTTACAGATGTTAATATTGCAAGTACACTGAGTGTTGTAATTACAGCTGTACCACCTTTACCAATTAAAATAAATAGAGGAGTGGCTGTTGATGCTGTTCTCTTTTGAACACCATTATTATGTCTACTAGTTGCCTCAATTACAGGAGCAGTTACTAAAATATTTGAAGTTGTAAAGCCCATAATCATTGCAGAAATAGATCTAAATGTATCTTTATAAGGATTCCTCTTTCCTTTAGTAATAATTGCATATAGCAAAGGAATGATTATCAATGATGTTAAGATTGTAATTGTGATAAATAGTATTACAAATTTTGGTGCTACAAAGATAGTTTTTTCTTGGTAAAGAGATGTAAAGATATGAGCAGAAGAAATATAAACAATTATGTAGCTAAGAGCAGAATATGCTCTTGAGAGCCTAAACATTACTTCACTAAATGAATTTACAACTGTATAAGCTGGTTTAATTACATCAGCGTTAGGCTTTAATGCATATCCTAATATCCAAGAGATTAATATTATTGGAAGTACAAAGCTTGATGCTGTAGCAAGTGTATAGAATGCATTTCCTGTTAATAGTTCTTTTCCTGCAGATGAGAAAATAGAAGTAATTAGTGAGTCTGAAAAGGATTCATAACCAGCTGTTGATGAAACAGGGAAGTTAACTGGGTATAATGTAAATAACAGTCCAGCACAAAGAGGAAGAACTAACGCGGTTAGACAGGACCATATGATAATGCCTGCAAGATTCTTACCTCCAAGATTATCCTTTTTTAAAGATGATACACCAGATGAAAAGCCTACTAATACAAGTGGTATAAACAATAAAAATCCAATATTCACAGCAATCTCTGAAAGTGTGAGTAATATGGACATTATGTATACGCTATCACCAAAGAGTAATGTTGTAGCAAGTCCCATAAAAAGGGCAGCTAAATAAGTGATCCAAGTCTTCATAATATCAAGCGTACTCCAATAGCCCCCATAAGTCAATTTATGAGGGCTGTATCAATAATCAATCCTTGAGGAGTTCGTTAAGTTTATATTCGGCAAGAGCCTCTTTCTCAAGGAGGGTGTCGATATATTCATCTGCAACGAACTTGCCCTTTGCTCCATATAAAGTAACATAAGAAAGAGCAGATAGAACTATAAGGTTCTGCATGAGTTCTTTGTTGTACCATGTAATACCTTGGTAGTCATTGCACTTTACTGCACTTCTAATTTCTTTATCATCAAGCAGTGCCTTAAGCATACCAACATATGTCTTTTCTTCTGCGTTGTACATTATGTGTCCCATAATATTAAAGAGGGCACCAAAATGAACAACTTGCATAAATTCTTGATCATTTAACTTCAATGAGGACTTCTTTTCTTCGAAGAAGTAAGTCATCAAAAGTCTATCACATGCTGAGAGTGCATCAAAAGCGGTATCATTTTTCTCATTAATAAATGGCTTTAATGTAAGTGCTGTAGCAACGATTACCGGAAGCTCTGGAGCAAGTTTTGAGTATTGGGCAAATGCTTTCTTACCCTTAGGTGCTTTCATAGCCTTTGCAAAGTTACCAAGCTGCTTAATCATTTCTTCAGGCTCTACTTCGATTGGAAGCTTATAAAGCTGAGCCTTTAATGCTTCATCAAATGCTTCGCTTTCACCATAGATATGAGTATAAGCATCTGCAATCATGAGAAGTAAGCTTCTATCATTTTGAGCTGTAGCTGTACCAAAAATGATTTGCGATAAACACTTAAAGAACTGAGGTGATCTAAAGCTTTCAAGAAGTTTATAAAGAGGTTTAAGTCTAAATAGTGCAACAGCGATATTGATGTTTGGAACACCATTACCGTTTAAGAATTTGCATAACTTCTCATAAGAACCATCTGTGTCTTCAACTTCTCTAATGTTCCAAAGAACGATGCTATCATAACCATCAATAGTAAAGCTGTAACCTTCTTCAAAGAACTTCATTGAAGGAACAATGTATGTTAATCCATCTGAGAAGTTTTCATAGATAACAAATCTTCTTCCACTGAAAGTAAGTCCAAGGTTTTCAGCAAGTGTAATAGTCTCTGTTCTTCTATCAGCACCCTTCTTAAGTTTAGGAGCTGATACTCTGATATTAGCACTAACTCTTTCAAACTGGTTGTTTACAATAACAAGGTTTCTTTCCTCTCTATCACCATTAGCATATGCGAATATAGATTCTTCAACGCCAGACTGTGAGTAAGCATCATAAATATTGAAGTGGTCAACACCACTGAAAAGATAACGCTTTCTAAGAAGTGGGAAAATCTTTCTATAGTGTTCTGAAACAATCCAATCATTAGGAGTTTCGTTCCAGTATGCTCTCTTATACTCCATTCCATATTTTTCTCTGAAGCCTTCGATTTGGCCATGACCAAACATTGGAAGGCCAGGAAGAGTTGAAAGAATAGTACATATACTGAAATATCTATTGCCATCACCAAACTGAGCAATTGCAGTCTCTTCATCTGGGTTATTCATGAAGTTAACATAGCGCTTTAAAATTTCAGGTTCATAAGCAAGAGTATTTTTGATAGCAAGTCTATACTTTTGGTTTTCCTGGTTTTTAAGCATATTCATGAATGCAGAGTTATATACACGGTGCATACCAAGAGTTCTTACAAAGTAACCTTCAAGCATCCAGAATGCTTCTGCAAGAAGAAGGGTATCTGGTACTTCTTCTGCAATTCTGTCTACAACTTCTCTCCAGAACTCTTGAGGAATTCTTCTATTAAACTCTTCATCACTCATTGCATAAACAAATCTTCCTGCGATATCGCCACCTGTACCTGGTTTTGGGTACCAAAGTCTCTGAATATGGCGTTTAGCAAGTGTCATTGCAGCATCGAATCTGATAATAGGGAAGTTACGAGCAACGTGTAAAATCTTCTGGATAACTGCTTCACGAGTAATTGGATTTAGATAATCAAGCTGTGCTGTATCATTCCAAGGCATTGATGTTCCATCATTTCCATGGAAAACATACTTAGTTTCACCTGTTCTCTTATCTCTTCTTCTAAATGTTACAGCTGCATCTGTCTTATTGTAGTAGTGATCTTCAAGTTTAATTTCAATATCTGGATTTGTTGATAAATCTGGACCATTGAAAGTATAAGATGGGAATGGAGAATAATCTTGTGATACAAAGTATTCAGGATGTTCATACATCCAATTACTATCAAGACCTGTATGGTTAGGAACCATATCGGAAGCAAGTCTAATGCCTCTTGCTTTACATCTATCTCTTAGGTTTTCAAGAGCCTTCCAGCCACCAATACTTTGAGCTATTTCATAGTCTTTTAAAGAATATGCTGAAGCATCTGCATCAGGATTTCCACAAAGAATCTTAATTTCCTTTGATGCACTACTTCTCTCCCAAAGACCAATAAGCCAAAGAGCTGTAAAACCTCTTTCCTGAAGCAAGTCTAATTCATGGTCTGGAATTTGATCTAATGTTTTAATTTCTCTGTGGTACCATTTAGAGAGTTGGTCAAGCCATACTAAGGTACACTTTGCAATCATAACGACACGAGGCATCCAGTTAGTATCAGCACTGAAAGCTTCATATTCATTGTTTAAGCCAGAATAATCAGGTACTTCCATTACAGGAGCTGGACCGCCACCTCCATTAAATGAACCATGATCTTTTTCTTCTTGTGCAATGAAATCAAGACCTGATTGTAATAATAGCTTAAGCTCTTCAGGTAGAATAAAACTCCACTCTCTAAGAATGTATTTAAGCTGTTCAGATAAGCTATTAGGAAATAATCTTCCTGGGCGAGTTAAGAAATCAAAGATATCATCCTCATCAAATCCTGAAATTTTAGTACCCTTTGTATAGCTTCCTAATAAAGATTGTAAGCCTTTATAACCGTTTGGAAAGGTAATTCCATCAGGAGATATAAAAGGCTTAGCAGCTTTTACAAGTGCAGGGTTTTGAAGCATTATCTGATGAATAAAGAATCCTCTAAGGTCTTCCTCAAGTTCATAAACTCCATCTGGTTCAATAGATTTTAAAAGTGGAGAAGGGAAATTCTCTCTGTAGTAACCAACAACACCTTGCATTGCCACATCATCAGCAATTAAAGGAATCAATCTTGAGAATAGGTCTGGATTATTTTCTTTTAGATATGTGCTTAAAACACTCTGGTAGAGAAGATGTAATACAGCAACAGTGTGTAATTTACCAGCACTGATGTATTCTCCTTCATTTGTCTTCTTTATAAGCTCATTGTACTTAAACGCAATATCATTTGCCTCATTGTAGATATGCTGCAAATCAAACTCAGTAATAAATACTGACTTTTTCAAATTTAACTTTTCTCTTATCTGCTTTGAGATACGAAAATCATGTTGTAGCATGCAGTAACACCCCTTGTTTACTAGATAATTTTAGGATATCAGAAAATATTGATATTGGATACAAACATTTAAACATTTATTGTTGTTGTAGAAATATCATTACAAAGTAATGTATTTTTACTTTTATCGATAAGACACTTTAACGTAACTAATTCATTTTGAGTGAAATTACTAGTAACATAAAGTCTCACATCACCATGTATAGGACGACCAATTCCTATTCTAAAACGATAGAAATTATCACTTCCTAATCTTTCTTTAATGTTCCTAAGACCATTGTGCCCTTGTAGCCCTCCTCCTTGTTGAATCTTGGCTTGTCCTAAAGGTAATTCAAGATCATCATGAACAATTAATATTTCTTCACTTTTGATTTTAAAAAATGAAGCTGCTTCACTTACTGCTGTACCTGATAAATTCATATATGTCATTGGCTTTAAATAAATCATATTGCCTTCCTTTGCATATGCACTATGAAATTTAACCTGCCATCTTAAGTTAGGTAGTATTGTATCAGCTACAATAAAGCCAGCATTATGTCTTGTCTTTTCAAATTCTTTTGTAGGATTACCTAAAAAAACTGTCATCTTTATCATAAAATAATTATATCAAAAAAGGAGGCCAAAATGTATCACATTGGTGTGTATGTTCCACTTGATTATCTTGAAAAGGTTAGAGATGCAATGTTTGAAGCTGGAGGAGGTAAGATAGGTTCTTATGATAGCTGTTGTTGGGTTACAAAGGGAGTAGGTATGTTTCGTCCTCTTTCCTCAAGTAAACCATTTATAGGAAAGGAAAATCAAATAGAAAAGGTTGATGAGTACAAATTAGAACTAGTAGTAAGCGATGAAAATTTAAAAAATGTGATAAAAGCAATGAAAAAATCTCATCCATATGAGATGCCTGCATTTCATTACTTTTATTTTAACGAGAATATTTAACACCAATCTTTTTACAGCTTTCAGCTATTGGACACTCAGAGCAAAGAGGTGAAATACTTAAACATATGTTTTGACCATATGCAACAAGTAATTCATTTAAAGGTATCCAAAATCTCTTTGGCATAATTGCTTCAAGGGCTACAACACTTTCTTCTGGTGTTTTAGTATTAATCCATCCTATTCTGTTTGCAATTTGATGAACATGGCAATCTACACAAATTGCATCGATATTAAATCCTAAATTTAAAGTTAAGTTGGCTGTTTTAATTCCAACACCAGGAAGAGCTAGTAGTTCCTCTTGTGTTGCTGGTACAACTCCATTGTATTTTTCGATTAAAACATTTGAAATACTTTTAATATTTTGAGCTTTTCGTTTGTAAAATCCTGCAGGAAAGATTGCTTTTTCAATTTCCTCATCACTAAGTAAGACCATTTTTTCAGGAGTATCTGCCAAGCTAAATAATCTTTCAGATGCTTTTAAAGTTACATCATCTTTAGTCCTTAAAGAAATTAAAGTAGAAATAAGGACTGTATAAGGTGTATTCATTTTTAATGCAATTAAAGAAACAGAAGGAAGCTGTCTTTTTTTCTTTTTTAAAGCATTTTGAAAAGTTTCAAAAATATAATCAAAATAATTACTATCAAATTCCATTATCGTATTCCCATTGTTTATAACCACATCCAACTGCAGCAAGATATTGTGGTCCTAATACTTGCTCTAGTGCATTTGAAAAGCTTTGCTTTGAGTGACCTTTTTTAAGATAAAGAGTTTCTTTAACCTCTAAAGAGGAAAAGTGCTCCTTAGAGGTTTTTAAAAAGAAATCCATTAATTGATTATTTTTATGTATTAATGAATATGAATTATATTCAATTTCACATAGACAAGGAAAATACCTATTCCAAACAGGAAGGCTATTACCTTTATTGCTGTTAATACTCTTCGTTGTTGGATGTAAATTCCAAAATTCATCACTTACTGTATAAGACCAAGGAATAAAGTGGTCAATAGAGATATCATCTAAAGAAAGTATTTGGTTATTATAAATCTCTCTAAAGTTTTTATGTTTTAGACACTCCTTCCAAAACAATGAAACCTTTGTAAGATTCCTCTCTCTAGGAGGTTCAAGTTTATCAGGAATTCCTGGAACAGCTGGATTTCTTTTTTGTAGATAGTTAATTAAGTTATATTTATACCATCCTTCTAAGAAAGAATAATTGTCTTTAATATAATTACTCCAGCTTTCATTAATATATATCTTAGTATTTAGACCATCATATGGACCAAACTTATAGATTAAGCCTTCATGCTTATTAATCATTTCAATACGAGCTTTACTACCTTTCTTCCAATCAGAATCATTTAAAGTAAGCATGGTACTTTGAAGTCTGTAAGGTACTTCATTAATTAACATTTTCTTTTTTTCAAGAATGAAATTGTCATTACAATTGAGATATGAAATAATATTGTCTTTTGAATCTGAAGGCTTTAATGGAGTAATACCATCAAGTGATAAAATAAGCTTCTCCATGGTATCACTTGGACCAAGATTTAAATGATATTCACTTACCATATACCAAGCAGTTGCTATCATATCATTTATTAATTCATTAAAGGATATTATAGTTTTCCCATTTAAAATATTTGATAATAGAGAGCCAAACCAAAATAATTTATAGCTCTCTGTTTTCTTATCAAATATCCTAGATAGCTCATTTATTTTAAGTCTATTATCACAGGGAAAAGTATGGTTCATAGAAAAAAATGATACTTCATTTTCATTTCAATATCGAGGATTTTGTTGACCATGATAAAAAATATCACTAGCATAAATGGCTATGATTGTAATACTTAAGCAGGGCATAAATGCTCAAGACAAAAATAAAGTAAAATCTTTTCTTTCTGATAGAGGTTTTTTAGTTAAAGAGATTAAAGGCGAGCAAGATACAGTACTTGGTGCTGTAGGTATGGCTCATATTGATCCAAGAGAAGTTGAATTACTTTCTGGTGTTGCATCTGTTGTTCCAATTTCAAAGCCATATAAGCTTGCATCTCGTGAGTTAAAAAATGAAGATACAATAGTAAGTGTTGGAAATGTAAAAATCGGTGGAAATAGAGTAGCAATAATTGCTGGACCATGTGCTTGCGAATGTCGTTCTCAAATAATGGAAATTGCCGCTCTCGTAAGAGAAGCAGGTGCTGTAATCTTGCGTGGAGGTGCTTTTAAGCCAAGAACAAGTCCATACTCATTCCAAGGCCTTGGTGAAGAAGGATTAAAATATCTTCGTGAAGCCGGAGATAAATATGGTATGCCTGTTACTACAGAGGTTGTCTCTCCAAGAGATGTTGAAATGATGAAAAATTACATCGATATGTTCCAAATCGGTGCTAGAAATATGCAGAACTTTGAACTCTTGAAGGAAGTTGGTAAGACTGGAATGCCTGTATTACTTAAGAGAGGTTTATGCGCAACAATTGAAGAGTGGCTTATGGCTGCAGAATACTTAATGGCAAATGGAACAGACCAAGTAGTACTATGCGAAAGAGGAATAAGAACCTTTGAAAAGGCAACTAGAAATACTCTCGATTGCTCAGCTATTCCTGTAGTTCAAAAGCTTACTCACCTCCCAGTTATTGGTGATCCTTCTCATGCAACAGGTATTAGAGATATGGTATCTCCAATGGCATTAGCTTTAGTTGCTTCTGGTGCATCAGGCCTTATGGTCGAGGTTCATAACCACCCAGAAAAGGCTCTTTCTGATGGTCCTCAGTCTTTATACCCATCTCAATTCGAAAAGCTAGTGAGAGATGTACAAGCACTATGTCCAGTTGTTGGAAAATCACTTGAGACCTCTCCAAGAATTATTCCTGCATCAATTACAGATGAGAGTGCATGTGAAACTACTGTTAGTGAAAATGTAATAGCTTTCCAAGGTGAAAGAGGTGCATTCAGTGAACTTGCAATTAGAAGAACCTTTGATGAAGATGTAAAGGTACTTCCTTGCAAAAGCTTTAAAGAAACCTTTGATGCTGTTAACACAGGAAAAGCTCGCTATGCTGTACTTCCAATTGAAAATACACTTGGTGGAACAATTTTAGAGAATATTGATTTACTTGGTTGTTATCCGTCATTAACAGTTGTAGGGGAGCAACAAATTAGAGTAATTCATAATTTAATTGTTAATCCTGGAACTAAGATTGAAGATATCAAGAAAGTTCTTTCTCACCCTCAGGGATTAGCTCAATGCCAAGAGTTTTTATCAAAGGAATTAAAGAATGCTGAACAGGTTCCATTCTTTGATACCGCAGGATCTGTTTCTTATATTAAGCAAACAGGTGATAAATCTCTTGCTGCTATCGCAGGTGCTCCAGCTGCAGCATACAATAGAATGGAAATCCTTAGAGAAGGAATTGAAACTAATCCAAAGAACTATACAAGGTTCTATATCTTATCAAGAGAGGAAAACTCACAAGAGTTTAAATCAAGATTTACACCAAATATAGCTTCTTTGCTTTTCAATGTTTCTGATGAATCGGGTGCTCTATTTAAGGTATTAAAAATATTATCTGACCATGGATTAAATATGAAGAAGCTCGAATCTCGTCCAATTCCAGGTAAGCCTTGGGAGTATTCATTCTTCGTTGAAGTAGAGATGAAAGATAATGATGAGTTTAATAAAACTCTAACACTATTAAAAGAAAAAACTACTTCTTTAAGAGTACTTGGTACATTTAGAAGTGCCCACTAGAATTTAGACCAGCGAGAAATCGCTGGTTTTTTACTATTATTAGTATGAAGAAATTTTTAATACTAATATTACTTTTAACAGCATGTAGCATTGAACAAACACAAACTTTAAATGTTTATCTCCTTGATGAACATTTTTGGGCCTATGAAAATCAAAAACCAATGTGGTATACATTGAAATATTTTGATGGAAATCAAATAAAAAGTAAGACTGTATTTGCTAATACCCATTGTGTCCAAGTTGAGGTATTAAAAGGGAAAACCTGTATTTTTGTTGCTTATCCAATTGGTACATTAACACCAATTGGTGGTGGATACACTCCCGGAGATAGTGAGAAAATTTATCTCCATAGTAAAGAAGGTAAATTAGCAGAACTATTAATTGATGCAACAGATATTAATTCTAAATTAGTTAGTAATTTGAACTTTAAAAGATTATTTAATGAGGTAGGATATATCTTTGATGAGCAAGAATTACTTGTGGATATTTTAAATGGAGAATATTCATCTTCAAAGAAATATAAAACTAAAGAGTTTAAGGTAGAGCTTGAAAATATTCCAAAGGGTAAATATTTACCTGAGTATGAGTACTATCCTACTTTTGAGAAAAATGAGGGTGAAAGTAAAATTTCAATTAACTTACACCCAGGGGTATATAGATTCATAAATTGCTCAACTCATATATATTTATTAGTCCGCGTTGATCAAAATGGAGGCTGTGAAGTAAGAAGCTATAAACCAATTATCTATTAGCATTATAACTGGTTGGATGTTTTACATTGTCACAGTGCTCTGAAATAAAATATTCCATCCAAACCATGTCATACCAAGTATTAAACTTATAGCCACACATTGAAAATCTTCCACACATCTTATAACCAATGTGAGTATGGAAGTCGATACTATTGCTATTTAAATGCTCATCTTCTTTATTTGGAGCAGCTATACAGGCATACATTGTGAGAATTCCCATTTTTTTTAGTTCCTGCTTTAGTTCTTCATGTAGTAGCTTCCCTATACCTTTCTTTTGAAATCCATTTTTAATATATATGGATGTTTCAATATCCCAATCATAAGCTGCTCTTTCTTTAAATGGGGATGCATATGCATAGCCAAGGATAACTCCATCTTCTTCATAAACGAGATAAGGATAGAATTTTAATGTTTTTGAAATTCGATTTTTAAATTCATCAACTGTCGGAACCTCATACTCAAAGGTAATTGCAGTATTTTCTACATAATAAGAATAAATTTTTTGTATAGCTACAGCATCTTCTAAAGTAACACATCGAATCATAAAAAAGATAATAAAACTTTACAAAAAACTTGCAAATAGCCATAGTAGATGTATGGAAAGAAAAGCAGTTATACACACAATTGGTCCTTTTTATACAGAAAAATCATCAATCCTAATCTTAGGTTCTTTTCCATCGGTAAAGAGCAGAGAAGAAAACTTCTTCTATGCCCATAAAATGAATAGATTTTGGCCAGTACTTAGCTCTTTATTTAATACTAAACTTACAACAATTGAAGAGAAAATAGAGTTTTTAACAAAGAATAATATTGCACTTTGGGATGTTATTGGTTCTTGTACAATTGAAGGTTCTGGCGACCAATCTATTAGAGATGTAGTACCAAATAACCTCTCTTTAATTATCGATAAAGCTCAAATAAAACATATTTATGTTAATGGTCAAAAAGCTTATAACCTATATTTAAAATATAATCAGAATATAGAAATTCCAGTAACACCTCTTCCATCAACTTCCCCTGCAAATGCAACCTTTAAGATTGATAAATTAATAGAAAGATGGTCTGTAATTATTAAAGATCAAAACCAATTTCAATTCCCAAGCCAAAACGCATAAGAAAATGTGAAATGTATTCACTATTATCAGTCACATCAGATAGGTATGTTCTAATTTCATTAGGGTTATTGATAAAAGAAAAACCAGAGAAGATAAAAATTTGGAAATCTGAATTATTAGTTTTAATAAAACCCTCTGGAATAATTTTTAATCCAAGCTCTAAATCAATTAAGGCAGAATATCTCATAGGATAAATAACTGCTTGAATATTGTTATCATCCATCATATTCCTTTGTATTTTTACTTGCCAAGTAATTAAACCTGTACATAAATCAATATATGGAGTAAAAGGATTAATATTTTTTAACTCATATCTAATACCTGCTAGAAATGAGTTATAAGATTTCCTATAGCGTGGATGAATTTTAGGGTTTTCAAAGGCTTCATTATCAACAAAGGATTGGTTATCAGCAAGGTATCGAATGGATATTAAATAATCAAAATCACTATTACAAATAGGAATAGATAGTTTTACATCATAATAGGGACTATTAAGTTGTTTTGAACGACTAAAAGCTAAATTGATATCACTGCTTTTCCAAGTAGACGTATTAAATAGGGATAGAATATCAAACGATAGTATTCCATATCCATTTTTAGTTTTGATGTTTGAAAAATAAATTATAGAAATTAATCCTGAGTCAATTTTAAGTTCAATTGCAGGACCTCGTAGGTAATCAAAATAGTAGTGTTGTGTTTTCCAGCTTGTATAAGATTGGGCAAAGAAGTAGCTAAACGAAAGAATAAAATTGTTATTATTCTGAATTGATGTATAGATAGATTCGATAGCTGAGAATTTAGATATATAGTGGAAATCTGTACCAATTGTAATAATTGTACCTAGAGGAAAGATAAAGCCACTTTCTAATTCACCTTTTAAAATTAACTTTGCTTCGCTATTTTCTGTTTCGTAATCAAGATATACAGGAGCAATTTTAATTAGTTTATGAAAACCATTTTGAATATTACCATATCTTTGATTACCAACTATTGATAAACCTATACTTGGTGTAAACTTTAAAAAGTATTTATTGGTTTTTATTAAATCAAGCATCAAAGAAAAAGAGATTTCAGTATCATCATAGCGTCCACTAAATGTTTTTCCATCTCCTAAACTTTTATAGTCATTTGCTATCCATCCCTCTTGCCATCCTCTATTTGTGAATGCAAGCATATCTAAATTCATTTTCCAAATAGGGGCACTTAAAGAAACGTGACTTGAAAAGGTTAATTGGTCATCCATATTGTAGGTAAATGATCCTATAGACCACATATCATTTCCCATTCCAAAGTTTAAAGAATTAGGCATCCAAGAAGATATTGCACATAGTGGGAATATTACTATGTATAGAAGTAATAAAATTAAAACACACCTTTCCATTAATATTAAATTAAGTTAAATCAAAACCTATTTCAATACCAAAGCCCCAACGAGGAATTATTGTAGATATTTTTTCACTATCTTGTGTTGTATAATATAGGTATGAAGCAACCTTTTTTGAGTTATGAATAGCTGTAAGGCCAGAAAAAATATTAAACTGGAACTCAGAATTTCCACTCTTTAATGCACCTGATGGAATAAACTTTAAACCAAGCTCTAAATCTAAAGCAAAGGAGTATAACTTAGGATTTACGATAGAGTGAATATCGTTATCTTCCATCATATTTCTTAGTTCTCTAACTTCCCATGTCATAATTCCAAGTGTGATTTCACTATATGGCTTTACTATTAGTTCTTTTGTATTAAATTCATATCTGCTACCAACAAGAAAAGCTGAATATGAGCGTTTATATCTTGGCCATAACTTTGGATCCATTGTAGTTTCCC
>NZ_JAXEGN010000285.1:0-10617 GCF_034103065.1 Bullifex sp.
GTGCTGCTGCAGTTGTTGCTGAAATTGCAAAGAGCTGTAATGCACTAACTGTTGCTGTAGTTACAACACCATTTGCTTTTGAAGGAAAAAAGAAATTCATGCTTGCTCAAGCTGGTATTGAACGCCTTAGAAAGCAGGTAGATACCTTGATTTTAATTCCTAACCAATATCTACTAAAGGTAGTAGAGAATAACACACCAATTAAGCAAGCTTTCTTAATTGCTGATGATGTACTTTACCAAGGTGTTCAGGGAATTAGTGAGTTAATTACAGAACCTGGTGAAATTAATATCGACTTTGCCGATGTTAAAACAGTAATGAAGGGTAAGGGTGATGCCTTAATGGGTATTGGCTTTGGTGAAGGTGCAAATCGCGCAATTGATGCTGCTAAAGAAGCAATTAGTAATCCTCTTCTTGAGAATGCTTCTATCGATGGTGCTAAGAGTGTTCTTGTTAACTTAGCAGGTAGCGATAACTTAACACTTCAAGAGTACCAAGATGTAGTTGAGTTAATTACAGAAAACTGTGCTGATGATGCACTTATTATTGCAGGTCAGGCTTTCAACCCTGAGCTTGGTGATAGAATCAAAGTAACAGTTGTAGCAACTGGCTTTGAGCCAAAGACTGAGGTTATGGGTGGTGAATCTGATACAGAATCTGCTGTAAGAAGATTTGTTAACAATAATGAGCAACCTAAGGAACAGCAGATGCACATTGACTCAAGAGCTAATAAGGTAGATTCTCCACAACCTCAGCCTCAGAAGCCAGCAGTTTCAGACGCTGAGGCAATCACAGTAAATAGATGGCAGGATTTACAGCAACAACTTGGAAAACGTGGAGTTCAAGCAAATGATTACTCAATTCCTGCTGTAATGAGATATCGCTCAGGGGATGATAGTGATAAATAATCTATCCTTTCAGTCTAAAGAGTTAATTAGAGACTACCTCGATCACCTTGAACATGAAAGGAGACTTGAGGAAAAAACAAGGGAGGTCTATTCAAGGGAAGTGACCTCCCTCTTATCTTATTGTGAAGAGAAAAAACTAGATATTTCTCAGCTAACTCTAAATGAGCTTGAGGACTATGTAATTTTTCACACTAGTAATATGCACTCTAGAACAGTAAGTAAAGTAGGCTCTGCATTAAGATCCTTTTTTAGGTACTTAGTAATTGAAAAAATTAGAGAAGATAACCCTGCATTACTTCTTGAAAAGCCTAAAAAAGAAGATTATCTTCCTCACACACTATCTGAAGATGAGGTAGATGAGATACTTTCGATGTTTAAAAATGAAGAGGGTGATAACCTTCTCTCATTTCGTGACTATACATTTTTTGAAGTAATTTATTCTTGTGGCTTAAGAATAAGTGAAGCAATCGATTTAACACTATCTTCCTATGATAGAAATGAAAAAACATTAAGAGTAATTGGTAAACGAAATAAGGAACGTCTTACATTTGTTGGCGAAGTTGCTGCTTCCGCCCTGGATGAATACATTGAAAACGTAAGACCTATATTAGCTTGTAGAAGAAAGAAGAGCGCTGATAGAAGAATAAAAAAGAATAAAGATAGCGAAGATGCACTCTTTTTGGGTCGTAGAGGTTTAAAGCTCACAAGACAGGCAATGCATAAACGCTACCATGCCTTAATCCAAATGTATGGCCTCAATGCAACGGTCCATACACTTCGTCATAGTTTTGCAACACATCTACTTTCTCATGGTGCAAATATAAGGGAAGTTCAAACACTTTTAGGGCACAGTGATATCAAAACAACACAGATATATACCCACCTTAATAGTGATGATTTATTAAATGTATTTGATGAGTTTTCTCCTCTCTCTGATGATTAACAATTGTTGAAATTCTTTACTTCTTCCCATTCATTACTCTTTTCTAATACTTCACTTGGACATCTTGCCACTACTTTATGAAGCTTAAGTATTTCTCCTGAAACATCCTTTAAATTGGGTGTAATAACTGTACTTCTAAACCCTCCATCTCTATTATCAGCAATATAGAAAATGATAGGCTCAAATTCATCAATTACAAACTTCTCTAAGTCATCTATATGTACAACCTTATTACATACTATATTACCGTTATCATCAGAGAGAGAATGAGTTTTACTGTTGTAAATGTATTTACCAATCTTATAATCTTTACGCTTTTTATTTAGACTCTCACAAATTTTAATAAAATCTAAGTAAGTCAATTTATCCTCCCCTTAAATGTAATGTGAATTAAAATTACCTCTTTTACTTAATATGATAAATTTGAAAGCTTATTTCTAGTTTTTTATGACTGTTTATAAATAAATTAATAAGATTTTCAAATAAAAAATTTTAAAAATTTATTATTATTAGTATGAGAATACTAAAACAGTGTAATTATCAAGAAGTGTATAAAAAAGAACTTAAACAAGGTATTTCGATTCTCGAAAAAGGGGAAAAGACTTTTCCATGCTTTGCTACCGAAGAAAGTGAAGTATTTATGTCTATAGGTGAGAATGTTGCTTCATCAATTGCTTTTATCGGTAGCTCCTATCCTAATGAGGAAGAAAAAGAGCTAATAAAGCTATATAGTGCTGAAGCTTTGTTAAATGGCTATCCCATTACTATAAGATCTTTATTTGGAAGTGAGCATGCAGTGCTTAGTGGTGCTTTTATATCAAATGGAAGTATTCGAGTTATACTAGATATGGGACTTGGAATAGCTCTTAAAAAATATAAGCAAACACTAAGCTTAATTGTATTAAACTCAGGCCAAGTACTATCTCCATTTGAAAGTAATGAGGAATATAGCTATGAAACAAAAAGATATTGTGATACTTTAATTTCTAACTTACCACTTCTTGTCTTTTTCTCCCTTTCAAAGAGAGAATATGAGTTAGCCCTTTTAGCTTTAGATAAAGGTAATGATATTGTTTTACATAGAAATAGTCTAAAGGACAAAAGAGCAAGGAGGTTAGTTGCAGAGGGAGCATTCGTAACTGATTCTTTTCAAGATTTACTTAGAATGTGCACTCTTGAGCCAAAAGGATATCTTTATAAAGATAAAGAGCAAAACCTACTTTTTTTCAAAGTATAAATAGGATTATTATCAAAACGTATGGATAACATTGATGACTTTCTCACATATTTAAAAAATGTTAGAAACCTCACTGATAGTACTATTACAGCTTATAGGGAGGACATAGAAGATTTATACGAATACCTTGATAAAAAAAATATTAAGGTAGATGAATTTTCTCTCCACGATGCTCGTGATTACATCAGGGTAATTAAATCTAATTATGCTCAAAAAAGTGTACTTAGAAAGATTACAGCAGGCAGAACATACTTTACATATTTAGTAAAAAGAGGTTTTATTAAACATAATGTCTTTCAAGATATTTCAGTATCTGAAAGAGGCTTTCACCTGCCTTCCTTCTTATCTGAAGATGAAGTAAAAAAATTACTTAGTATTCCAAGAAAAGATTTTTTCGATGAAAGGGATCATATTATGTTTCTTTTCATCTATAATAGTGGGGCAAGAATAAGTGAAGCTTTAGAGATAAATGTTGATGATTTTGAGTTTTCAAAGCGTAGAGTACTAATTAGAGGTAAGGGAAGAAAGCTAAGATTTCTTTTCTTCTCTAAGTCGACAGCTGTTGAAATTGAAAATTATCTAAAGCAAAGAGAAGCTTTTTTACTTGAAAAAGGTAAAATAGCTGAAAAGGCATTTCTAGTTTCAAATAGAGGAAACAGGTTGCCTTTCAGTTCTTCTCATATTATTTTTGAAAAGTATGCCTCTCTTTGTGGTTTTGATAAGGAGTTTACTCCTCACACATTAAGGCATAGTTTTGCAACTCATCTATTAGATCGAGGGGCAGATATAAGAGTTGTTCAAGAATTACTTGGACATGAGAGTATTTCTACAACTCAAATATATACGCATGTAACTAAGGCGCGCCTTCATGAAACCTATGATAAAGCGCACCCACATGCATAAAGTTATAGGAGAATATAAAATGCAAGGAACAACTATCTGTTGTGTAAGAAAAAATGGTCACATTGCTATAGCTGGAGATGGACAAGTTACACAAGGTAATACAGTAGTAAAAGGTAATGCAAGAAAAGTTAGAAGATTATATGATGGTAAGGTAATAATTGGATTTGCAGGTTCAACTGCAGATGCATTTACTCTTTTTGAACTTTTTGAGGCAAAATTAAAGACATATTCAGGTGACTTAACTCGTGCTGCTGTTGAGCTTGCTAAGCAGTGGAGAATGGATAAACAACTTAGAAATCTAGAAGCAATGATGATTGCATCTGATGGTGTTAAGATGTTTCTAATTTCAGGTGTTGGCGATGTACTTGAACCACAAGGCGATACCCTTGCAATTGGTTCCGGTGGTGATTTCGCTCGTTCTGCAGCAGAAGCATATTTAGATAGTAAGGTTGAATTATCAGCTGAAGAAATTGCTAAAAAGAGTGTAAAAATCGCATCAGAGATTTGTATCTATACAAATTCAAATATCATTACAGAGGTTATTTAAATGAAAAAACTTGATGAAATGTTCCCACGCGAAATTGTTAAGGAACTCGATAGATATATTATTGGCCAGGATGAAGCTAAGAAAATGATTGCTATTGCTATTCGCAATAGAGCAAGAAGAAAGATGCTTCCAGATGTTATTAGAGAAGAAATTAATCCTAAGAACATTATGATGATCGGACCAACAGGTGTAGGTAAAACAGAAATTGCAAGAAGAATTGCAAAACTTGCAAATGCTCCATTTATCAAAATTGAGGCAACTAAATACACCGAGGTTGGTTACGTCGGTCGTGATGTTGAGTCAATGGTTAGAGATTTAATGGCAACATCTATTCAGATGGTTAGAGATGAAATGGCTAAGAGTAAGGAAGATGAGGTTAGTGAAAGAGTTAATAACCGTCTTGTTGATCTTTTACTTCCTACAGTATCAGCTGGTGCTAACCAGATGGAAGAAAGCATTACTCAGACAAGAGATAAATTTAAAGAGCTTCTTTTAAATGGTGTTTTTGAAGATAAAGAAGTTGAAATGAGAGTTAATCCATCAACACGTGTTGAAATTGGTGTTATGGGTAATGGCAATATGACCGATGATATTCAAGAAGCAATGAGTTCATTAAGCTCTCTCTTCCAAAAGCCAAAAACTAGAAAGGTAACTATTAAGAGAGCACGTGAAATCATTAAAGAAGAGGAGATGGATAAAGCTGTAGACCCTGAGAAAGCAATCGATGAAGCAAAAGTTAGATGTGAAGAAATGGGTATTATCTTCATTGATGAAATCGATAAAATTGCTCAAAGGGGCGGAGACGGCGGTGGAAGAGGTGAAGTATCAAGAGAAGGTGTTCAAAGAGACATTCTCCCAATTGTTGAAGGAACTAAGGTTTCAACAAAGTGGGGTGCAATTGATACAACAAATATCCTGTTCATTGCTGCTGGTGCATTCTCTCTATCTAAGCCATCTGATTTAATTCCTGAGCTCCAGGGCCGTTTCCCAATTCGTGTAGAGTTAAATGATTTATCTGCAGATGATTTTTATAGAATCTTAACTGAGCCAAGCAATGCAATTACAATGCAATATAAAGCATTAATTAAAACAGAAGGTGTTGATCTTGAGTTCACTGAAGGTGGCTTAAGAAGAATTGCAGAGCTCGCTCATGAGGTTAACCAAACTAATGAAAACATTGGTGCAAGAAGACTTCATACAATTATGGAAAAACTTCTTGAAGATGTTAGTTTTTCTGCAGATCAAATTGTTGGTCAGACTGTTACAATTACACCAGAATATGTTGATGAGAGATTAAAGGATATCGCTCAAAGTCAGGATCTTTCACGCTATATTCTATAAAGGAAATTAAGTATGGAGTATATCACCATTACCTCTGACTCCTATGAAAGTGCAGTCAATGAGGCAAAAGTTAAATACGGTGAAAGAGTTAGAATCCATTCCCGACGTGACTTCACAGTCGGGGGTGGACTTTTTGCTAAAAAACGTAATAAATGTGAAATTGTTTGTTACTTAGCACCTGAAAGGGCTGTTAACAACCAAGATAACAATGTAACAAAAGATGATCTAAAGGAATTTGAAAAGGAAGCTCGTACTCCTGATCCTCAATCATTAACACTAGAGGAAAAGTTAGAGACTAACTTAAAGAAGAAGGAAAACAAAAAGAGTTTCATTGTTTCTGGTCTTTTAGATGAAAATGATATTAAAGGACCATTTAGAGAAAAGGTATTAGAAGACTTAAATTGGGATGCAGAAGACCTTCCTTTAGAGCTTTCTGATAGAATTATCTCTAATGTTAGTATCGATCATTTATCACAGGCGCATCCTAAAAAGTATGTAGTTTTCTTAGGTCCAACTGGATCAGGAAAGACTACAACTCTTGCAAAGATTAGTTCTTTATATCAAAACGTTGGAAAGAAAGTTGCCATTATTACTCTCGATAGCTACAGAGTAGGGGCTTATGAACAAGTTAAAGCCTTTGGTGATGCATTTAATATTCCTGTTTTACTTGTTAAAGATGAGGATGAAGTTTTACTTGCTCAAGATAAGCTAAAAAGCTACGACTTAGTCTTAGTCGACACCATGGGAATTAGCCCTGAGGATGGTGCGCTAAACTTAAAGCTTAAAGGTTTGTTATCCCTATTTAAAGAAAGTGAAACATCATTCTTACTTACCTTAGCTGCTAATTTAAAGAGTGAGGATATGATGAAGCAATACAAAAGCTATAATGCTTTCTCAATTTCTTCATTAATAGTTACTAAGCTCGATGAGACTGAATCAATTGGGTCTTTCTTAACCTTTTCTTATGATGTTGGAAAACCGGTTAGCTTTGCAACATGTGGCCAAAAGGTTCCTCAAGATTTAAAGAAAGCCTCAACAACTGTTGTGCTTGAATACCTTAAAGGTTTTGGAATTGATGTTAAGCGTCTTGCCGCTCAATTACTTAATTGAACAAGCTCTTGAGATGAGCTTCTAACTTTACCTTGGTTTATTAAACCTTGAATTATTGCTGATACAGATGGGGCTGCAACATTTGCGCCCCAAATGCTATCCCCCTTTGGTGCTGAAACAGCAAAGTAAATAATATATTTTGGGTCATCGGCCGGAACGAAGCTAATTGTAGATGCAAGTGATGAACCATCTTGATAGCTCTTTGTTACCTCATTAATTATCTCCGCAGTACCAGTTTTAGCAGCAACTTTAACACCTTCTGCACCTGCTTTTTTAGCAGTTCCACTTTCAACAGCCTTTTCCATATAAGAGACGACTTTATCTGCTGTTTCTTTTGAAAAAACTTTTTTATAAGTTAATGAGTTTTCCTCTACTACTTGATTTTTATGGTTCTTAACACATTTAACAATTGAAGGAGAGAGCATATAGCCATCATTTGTAAATGCTGTTGCAGCCGTAACAACTTGAAGTGCATTTACACTAATTTCTTGTCCAAATGCAAGTGTTGCTTGAGTTCTATTTGACCAGCTAGAAAGTGGAGCAAGGTATCCTGATGTTACACCTGGAAGATTTAAATCAAGTTTTTTAGAAAAGCCAAGAGAGGTTAAATACTCTCTAAATGCCTCTTGATCTGTTTGCATTACCCAATAGGAAATTGCACCATTACAGCTTTTTTCGATCATGGCTTCACCATCTACTTTTCCATGAGCTTCATGACATGAGATAGTAAAGCTCTTACCATCTACTGTAAAAGTTTCCTCTCCATCGCAGATAAATGGTTCATTTATATCAACACCTTGTTCTATGCACCAAGCAAGAGTAAAAATCTTAAATACACTACCAGGTTCATAGGTGTAAGAAATACATCTATTCATCCTTTCGTTATCACTACTTGTGTTAGAGGCTGCTAAATCATACCAAGGATAAGATGAAATAGCATAGATTTCACCATCCTTTGCTCCCATGATCATACCCATAACATAATCAGGATTATGAGTTTCACTTATTTCCTGAGTTTGCACATCTAATAGATACTGCATGTCTAAATCTAATGTTAAAACAACATCATCTCCATATGTTGTTTCATTACCAAGTTCAGGGTATGGAAGAAGTAAATCGTTATAAGATAATTCAATACCCTCTAACCCTACATTTGAACTATTAACAAAGCCAATAGTTTGACATGCGTGGAAGGAAGAAGGATAAGTTCTCCCATCATAACGCTCTAAATATATTTTATTTTTATATGTTGATTGCTTTAATACTTCCTCAAGCTCAGCAGCTTCCAGCATGCTAAGGCCTCTTTTAATTAGTGCAATTTTAGAATATGCTTGAGTTCGCTTTAAGATTTCCTGCTGACTCATTTTTATATATGGAGAAATAAAGAGAGCAGCTTCTGGTAAATCATCGATTTCACTTAATCTGAAATAAAGGTTATACTTACTTGTCTGAATAGCTAAAAGCTTACCATTTCTATCTGTTATCTCACCCCTGACAACGGTAGAAGATACCTCTGGATTATGGTACCTTGGTGCATTTTTATTTGGTATCACGATGAAAGCTATGTGTACTAAAAGTAGTACAAATAGAGTACATGTGATGATAAGAAGAAAAAAAGGAAGTTTTTTGCTATTGGAACTCATCAAGAAGTATATTATTCTTATTAAAGAGGTTTGTCAAAAATAAATGGCCAGAGATAGTTATGATGATATGTTAAACCCAGACCCACGAAGTAGAAGAGGGTCAAGTTCTTCTAAGGTTGGCTTGATCGCTGCATTCTGTGTTCTACTATGTTTAGTCGCTGTGGTCTTGTATCTTTTGTTTGCACCTCCTCAGGAAGAGAGGAGTGAGAAGGTTGTATCTCATGAGCCTATTAGTATTGAAGTAAAAGAACCAGTTAAAGTATCACCAGAAAGTGAGACTGTAAAAGAAGAAGTAAAGATAGTCGAAGAGAAAAGTGTTAGTGTTGAACCTAAAGAAAGTGAAAAAGTTGTAGCAAGAGAGCTTTCTCAAGCAATTAAGCAAGATATTAATCCAAGCTCAAAACTTACTTTCACTGAACACGTTGTTCAAGAAGGTCAAACACTTACAGATATTGCCAAGCTTTATTCTTTAAAGCCTGAAACAATTATTAGTGTAAATAAAATTAAGAATATTGCAGCAATTACTAAGGGTGTTACTTTAATGATCCCTGACCGTGATGGTGTTTATTACACAGTAAAAGATGGTGATATGCTATCTAAGATTGTACGCCGTTTCGATCTTGATATGACATGGAAAGAGCTTCAAGAGCTAAATGGCTTAAAGAGTGAAAATATTAAGGTTGGACAGGAATTATTTATTCCAGATCCAGTTGAGAGTATTGGAGTAGTTTCTGCATCCTCAATTAGCTTCTCCTCTCCATTAAAGGGGTCAATCACAGCATCATTTGGTCAAACAAAAGATGGAAAGAGTGTAAAGGGTATTTACATAACTGCAACAGCAGGTACTCCAGTAACAGCTGCTGGTAAAGGTGCTGTTGTAGATGCAGGTGTAAGTGATGAGCTTGGTAGATTTGTAGTAATTAGCCATGAAGAGGGCTATAAGACAACTTATGCATACCTAGAGAGAGTTGAAGTAAAGGTTGGAAGTGAAGTTGAGAAGGGTGATATCATTGCAAGTGTAGGTCTTTCATCAGTTGTTCCATCAACACTTTATTTTATGCTTGAACAAAGTGGTATAACATTAAACCCTGAAATATTTATCTAAATATGAAAAGAATAATTCTTGTAATAATTTCACTTTTTTTGTTAAGCCCGCTATTTGCTAAAGATAGTGTAATCATCCATGCAAGTGATCTTCATTTTTTATCCCATGAGATTGCTGAAATGGATGATCATTTTTTAACAATCATTAAAAATGCAGATGGTAAAGTTACTCACCTTACTCCTGAAATTGTAAGTGCCTTTGTGCGTGATATGATTAAACTTAATCCTGATTGCGTAATCTTGAGTGGGGATTTAACTTTAAATGGTGCTTTTGAAAGTCATCGCGATTTAATACAAACACTACAGCCTCTAATAGATAATGGTATTCCTACTTTAGTGCTACCAGGAAACCATGATACAGATTCTTCTGCATATATATTTAGAGATGGAAAAACAATTGAAACAGATAGCATTGAAAGTGTTGATTTTCCAAAAATGTATGAAGATTTTGGTTACAGTAATTCCATACGCGATGAAAACTCTTTAAGTTATTTATATAAGTTAACTAATAAAGTTTGGATTCTTGCATTAGATACTAATGCTAATGGAACCTTTTGCTCAGTTCTTCCTGAAACATTAACCTGGATTGAAGAAAACTTAAAGAAAGCTAAAAGAGAAGGGGCAGAAGTTGTTAGTGTTACCCATCAACCAATGACTATCCATAATAGTCGTTTCACATTTGGCTATACTGTTAATAATAGTAAAGATGTGTTGAAGCTTTTTAATAAATATGGAGTAAAAGTGAATTACTCGGCAATTGAATAGCCAGAGCATCGTGGAGTTTAGCCACGGGTGCATCCATGACACCGCTACTGCTTTTTATACAGCTACTTTTAATACATATGGAGTCTTAATCATCTTCATATGTATTTCTTTTTTAC
>NZ_JAXEGN010000286.1:0-5173 GCF_034103065.1 Bullifex sp.
ACGATCTTATCGGCTATTATCAGAAAAAAGGATTCATCCACCTTTACAAAAACAGCAACAACCATCTTAATCAGATGATACTTCTTCTATAGAGTACTGCATATTGAATGGATATCGTAGTCTATGGATGCGTGATTTACGAAAGAAAAGCCGACAATACTATGTTCAACAACCATAGGAATATCATCATACGAAGGTAATTTGGATGTATCTTCAGCCCCCACCCTCTGTAAATCGTGAAAATAGTGTCATCGCCTCTATGGAATATCTGATATCCCTTTATGAAATAGGACGGCTGATTCCGATATTTTTAAGACGACGGCACCTTGAAATCGCCTCATATTCAAAACCTGCGCATAAGGCGGCCTATGCTAAATTTCACATAAGCCTCCCAGAACATGATAAGACCCTTTGTGGTCGTAAGGCAGTCCTTCTTTTCTACAACACCGAGACCGGAGCGGAGGCTACATACTTATGGTAGAAGCCCAGATAATAAAAATAATACGTATACCCGCTGATAGGAATTTAGAAGGAAAAATCCGAAATAATAGCGATAATTGACATAAAATAAAAATCGTCATAAAACAAATAATTGTCTTATAACGATTTATTTATCACGTTAAAAATATAATCATTCCCACTCTATTGTTGCTGGTGGTTTTGAAGTGATATCATAAAGGACTCTATTAACACCTTTTACTTCATTACATATTCTAGAAGCACATTTTTGCATTACATCATATGGGAGGCGATACCAATCTGCGGTCATAGCATCTTGGCTAGTAACAGCACGTAGAGTACAAACTTCTCTATAAGTCCTTTCATCACCTTGTACGCCAACGCTCTTTACAGGTAATAAATCAGCAAGAGCTTGCCAAATTTCATGGTAAAGTCCAGCATTTCTTATTTCCTCAATAAAGATAGCATCAACATCTCTTAAGGTATCAAGACGCTCTTTAGTTACTTCACCAATACATCTAACACCAAGACCTGGACCAGGGAATGGATGACGGTCTACTAGTTCTTCAGGAAGGCCTAACTCTCTACCAAGTTCTCTTACTTCATCTTTAAAAAGCTCTTTTAAAGGTTCAAGTAACTTCCACTTTAAATCTTCAGGAAGGCCACCTACATTGTGGTGGGATTTAATTGTTGAGGTAGGACCTCCAAATGGAGATTTTGATTCAACAATATCTGGATAAAGAGTTCCTTGAGCTAAGTGTGTAATTTCCCCACACTTTCTTGCTTCATTGTAGAAAGTATCAACAAAGAGCTTACCAATTGTTTTTCTCTTATCCTCTGGATCTGTTTTACCTTTTAAAGCTGTTAAGAACATTTCCTCTGCATCGGCATACTGAAGTCTCATATTAAAGTGCTTTCCAAAAAGGTTAAGAACGTTTTCTGCTTCATTCTTTCTGAGCATACCGTTATTGACGAATACACATACAAGCTTATCACCAATAGCTTTATGAATTAATACAGCTGCAACAGAGGAGTCAACACCACCAGATAATCCACACAAGACTTGTCCATCGCCAACTTCTTTTCTAATACTCTCAACTGCTTCATTTATGAAGTTACCCATATTCCAGTCAGCTTTAGCTTTACAAATATCAAGAACGAAATTAGAAAGCATCTTTTGACCTTCAACAGAGTGTACTACTTCAGGGTGGAACTGAACTCCATAAAAGTTTCTTTTTTCATCTTCAATTACTGTATATGGACAGTTTGGAGTGTTTGCAGTTGTGCTAAAGCCTTCAGGGATTTTATCTACGCTATCTCCATGGCTCATCCAAACCTGAGAAAGGTTTGAAACATCTTTTAATAGCTTACTCGCTTTTATAATATTGATATTAGCAATACCATATTCCTTTTTTTCTGGACATGTAACATGACCACCAAGTAAAAGAGACATTACTTGTAAACCATAACATATTCCAAGGATAGGAATATTAAGATTAAAGATTTCTTTATCAGGCCTAGGTGAAAGAGCTTGGCTTACTGATGCAGGACCACCTGAGAAAATAATTCCCTTCGGAGCCATTTTTTTTATTTCCTCTGCACTAGTATTGAAAGGTACAATTTGACTGTATACTCCAAGCTCTCTAACTCTTCTAGCAATAAGCTGGCTATATTGAGCACCAAAATCTAAAACAATTACAGTATCGTGATTCTTTTCCATAGTTCTACCAAGATATTGTCTTTACAGGTGGATAAGCCTTCCTTACTGCTTCGCTTAAAATAAAGCCAGCAACAACACCTACACCACTTTGAATTAAATTACCAGGAATTTCAGCAATAGCAGTTGGAAAGCCTGTTAAGAACATACCTGCTAAGAGGCAATAGCCACCAGCTACAACTACCATACAAACGATACCTGCAATAATCTTTCTTGCTAATGTAATTTCATCCTTATTCATAATTAATGCCATCAAAAGGCCTTCTAAACCATGAACAATAAAGCTAATAATTGCCCATTGTGGATAACCTCCGAGAGCATCTGCTAAGGCGGTTCCAATTCCTGCTGATAATCCAGCGGTTACAGGACCAAGTGTGTATGCAATAAAACATATAGCTACATCACATGGATTAAGATATCCTCTTGCTGTTGGAATCTTTATAACCATTGTAAAAACACATACTACAGCAATACAAATTGCAAGGGTTGCAATTTTTACTGTACTACTCTTTTCTTTAGACATTTATAGCCTCCAAGGTCAATAAAAATATAGCAGGAATAATAATGCTAATAGCCAAATGTGTAAACAGTTTTATTCCTCCAGGAAGACTATGAAATTCAGATTTTTTTCTCTTTCTTCCATACCCTCTTAGGTCCAATGCTGCAGCTGTTGTATTTATACTTTTTAAAGCTACAACTAGAGCTGAAGTGAATGTTGGAATAAGCTTGGTAAATGATTTCTTCTCACTATCTGCACTCTCTGGATTTGGAAGTCTTAATCTTTGACTATCTTTTATTCTACTAAAAGTTGAAGCAAACGAAGGAATAAATCTAAGAGCTAGGGAGAGCACCATACAAGCTGAATCGGGGAGTTTAAAGCTCTTTAAAGCAAGTAAAATATCTCTACTAGTGGAAGTTTCAAGTAACAGTGTGCAAATTAAAGAGATAAAATAAAATCTTGAAATTAACACCTGTACAATATGTAGTCCTTCATATGTGATGATAGTAAAACCATGATAGCTTAAGAGAACACTTCCACTTCTTTCTTGAAGAGGCATAAATAAAACCATAAAAATTGTTACGGGGAGCAATAGCTTGATGTTATGAAGTGTTACCTTAAGCTTAACAGAAATTAATGATAATAATGTTATTAATACAATTAATAAGTAATGCATACTAAGTGGCATTTCAAAGAATACAGAGATGCACATTAATAGAGTAAAAATGATTTTTGCTCTAACATCAAACCTATGATAAAAAGAAGAGGATGCTATATAAGTATTAATCTGCATATAACACTCCATTTTCTATATAGTAGCCATGATTAGTAATCTTATTTGCAAATTCTTCATCATGGGTTATTAACAATATTCCAGACCCCTTTGATGATAGTAAATTTATTAGTCTAATAGATTCTTTGTAATCAAGGGCACTATCTAATTCATCTAGGATATAAAAAGGTCTATCAAGAGAGTAATAAATGGCACATTGAAGTCTTTTTCTTTCTCCATAACTCATCAATGAGGCAACTTCATCACCCTTTAAATTAAAAATAGATAATAACTCTTCACCCCTCTTTTTCTTCTCTTTTTGGGTAAGCTTTAAATAGTCTAAGGCAAATGAAAGCTCATCATAAGCAGTTGGTAAGAAGATTTGGAAATCAGGATTTTGGAACATATAGCCCACAATTCTTGATAATTCCTTCTTCTTTAGACTCTTTCCTTTATATCTTATTTCACCACTTTCCTTATCATAAAGCCCGCATAGGATTGATGAAAATGTAGATTTGCCACTTCCATTTAATCCCTTAAGAGTTACAACATCCCCCTTCTTGAGCGAAAAGTTATCAACTTTGATTGTAAAAGGCCTCTCCTCTAATACAGATCTATGAGGATGGGTAAAGGTAAGGTTTCTAACAACTAATTCTTCATCAGTTATTTTGGAGTTAATTATAAACTTAGGTATTTCAGAAAATCTATTAATTAGCTTTTCATCTGCTTCAATTAACGTATTATCTAAAATATAGGTTTTATCAAATATGCCATCAAAACATGAAAGATAGTGAGAAGCAAAAACAACAGATCCACACTTTCTCTCTTTCAATCTTTGGCTTAGTTTTTTTCTATAACTAATATCAAGGTCATCAAAAGCTTCGTCATAAATTATATATTTACTTTGACAAACATCTGCTGCACAAAGCATTAATCGACGTTTTTCACCACCACTTAGCTCTGATGTAGAAATATCTCTATATTTTTCAAGTCCCCAAAAAGCTAGTACCTCGCTAAGCCTTTTTTCCATTTCATTTTTATCAAGGCCTAAAGCTTCCATTGGGAAAACAATTTCTTCTTCTACTGTTGATGAAATGATAAAATCTGTAGCATTTTGAACAACTAAAGAAAAAACTGTCATCTCCTCAAGTGCAGTACTTACATCCATAGAATCATAGGTAATACTGCCGCTTAGTGTTCCATCATTGTATTTTGGCGTTAATCCTGAAAGAATCATGGAAAGTGTAGATTTTCCTTTTTCAGGATTTCCCAAAATTAGCACATTTTCATTTTCACCACATTCAAATGAAACATTGTCAAAAAGCACCCTATTAGAGGTGCTTTCATAAACAGTATAAGAAAAAGAAAGATTTTCTACTTTTAGCATTATTTATTCTTTTTAATTTCAGGAAGCTTTTCATAGCACTCTCTGATGCTATTTTCAACGATACTATGTATATCTTTCTTCTCATCTTCACTTAACTTTGAAGTATCAACTGGAGGTAAGAAAGTAATATAAACCTTCTTTCTCAAAAGAGAAAAAGGTGTTTCAAATAGATATCTAGTACCTTTTATTACACAAGGACAGATTATTGCATCAACACGAGTAGCCATCTTAAATGAACCAGCCTTAAACTCATGAACAAGGCCATCCTTACTTCTTGTGCCCTCAGGGAAGATTGTCATTGGAAGTCCACCTTTTATGTTTTCAGAGCCTTGAAGGATA
>NZ_JAXEGN010000287.1:0-2373 GCF_034103065.1 Bullifex sp.
GTAAAAAAGAAATACATATGAAGATGATTAAGACTCCATATGTATTAAAAGTAGCTGTATAAAAAGCAGTAGCGGTGTCATGGATGCACCCGTGGCTAAACTCCACGATGCTCTGGCTATTCAATTGCCGAGTAATTCACTCTTGATTGCTTATAAAAATAAATTCTAAACTCGAGCTTAGGAGCATTTAATGAACTTTGAATCTAAAATCTGTGTTTTTGATATGGATGGAACAATTGTTGATACTGTTGGGTTTTGGAGAAGATGTCCAGAGAGATACTTAACAAAACTTGGAAAAACTATTAAAGCTGGAGATAGAGAATATTTTAAATACAATGTATTAAGAGATTCTGTTTCAAAGATGGTTAATGAATATAGCCTCGATATCTCAATACCTGATTTATGGTCTCTTTTAGAGGAAGAAGTAAAAAGAGGGTATAATAGTGTTTCTTCGTACAAAGCAGATGCTGATTTATTCTTATCTTATTTAAAGAAAAACAATGTCCCTTGTGTTTTATATACAGCAAATGAAAGAGAGTACATTAATATAATTGATAATAACTTAAATCTTAGTAATTACTTTAACCTAATGTATACAACAGCAGAGATAGGTTTTAAGAAGGATGAAAGAGAAGGTTTTGAGCTTATTGCTCGTTCATTTGGCAAAAATATAGAGGATATTGTTTTGTTTGAAGACTCCTATTATGCAATTCACACTGCATCAATTTTAAATATGAAGAGTGTTGCTGTCGCAGATGAATTTGCTGAAAACAGAGTTGATGATGTAAAAAATGAGTGTGATATCTTTATTTCCTCTTATCGTCAATTGCTCTAATCCAAATATTCTCCCTTTTTCCTTGATTTAACTTCAATCCATGATAGAATTTATAAAAAAAAAGGGAGATTGGATTATTCCATAATTAATCATGGTAAAATTAAAGGATATTTCAAAAGAATGTGGTGTCGGTATTTCTACTGTTTCTAGAGTTCTCTCTGGTGATCGAACTAGAAAAATTAAAGAGTCAACTGAAAAATTAGTTATCCAAACAGCTCAAGAGATGGGATATTTTGCAGAGAAAAAACAAAAGATTCAATGCAATGAAAAAGAAATTAAAATTGTAAGTATATTCCTCGCCGACCATGATAATGTATTAAATCCATTCTTTTCTGAAATATTCGTAGGAATCAAGGAACAAATTAATCTTTTAAGTGAATACCATAAAATCAATTATAGAGTACTGAGTCTATATGATGCAGATTTTGAATCTGAGTTGATAAAATTTAAGCCAGATATAGCTATTTTGCTAGGTAGAGTGAAAAAGAGTGTTCTTTCCTTTGTCTCTGAACATGTACCTAATCTTGTTCATGCAGGTGTAAATAGTATTAAGGTAGTAGATGAAGTTCTTTGTGAAGCAAAAGATGGTATGAGAGAAGCTGTTAGATACTTAGCATCGCTCGGTTATACAAGAATAGGGTATGTGGGTCCAGTTAAGGATGAAGGAATTCAAAACGAACATCGCTATATTGGATATCTTAATGGTCTTAATGAAGTTGGTTTTAGTTTTGATTCTGATTTAGTAAATGATTCAACCTTAGATGCAAATAGTGGATTTAATGCAACTAAAAGCATTTGCTCTAGGTCTGATGTTGATGCATTAGTTTGTGCAAATGATACTGTAGCTTTTGGTGCGATTAAGTATATTAATGAAAATAAGCTTGATATCGCAGTAACTGGTTTTAATAATGAAGAGATTTCAAACTTCTCATCTCCTACTTTAACTACATTTGATGTTCCTAAAAAAGAGCTTGGTAATTTAGCTGTTGTTTGTGCGCTTGAAAGACTGAAAAATCCTCGTGATATTAACATAAAAATATCAGTTCCATATAAGCTAATTGAGAGAGAATCGACGAAAAAAAAGAAAAAAAGCTGATTGAATAAAAAATAAAATAAGGTGTATTTTCACCTTATGAACAAAGATTTAACTAAAGGAAATGTTAGAACTGTATTACTTAGTTTTATTATTCCTCTTTTAGGTTCTATGCTGTTTCAACAGCTGTATAACATCACAGATAGTTTAGTTGCGGGTAAGCTTATTTCTAGTGCAGCCCTTGCTGCTGTTGGAAACTCCTATGAAATAACACTAATTTTTATATCTTTTGCTACAGGCATTAGTATGGGATGTTCTGTTGTAGTATCACAGCTATTTGGTGCAGGTAGAAAAAGTGATGTAAAATGCGCTGTATCAACTACATTTATATTAACGCTAGTTGTTAGTATTACTCTTTTACTATTAGGAATAATCTTTTCAAAGCCTTTATTAAAGGTAATTAAAACACCTGAAGATTTAGTTGATCCAAGCTTACAATACCTTG
>NZ_JAXEGN010000288.1:0-5280 GCF_034103065.1 Bullifex sp.
GCACCTGTGATTTCACATACTGCAACAATGTTTGTGAATGGGAGTACGTTGTTAACATCACCAAGAGTAACCTTACCTGGGTTGATTGAAGCTCTGATACCACCACCATTTGTGATTGTGAAATCAGCACCTGTTTCAGCTGTCATAGCTTCACAGATAAGCTTAGAAAGGTTAGTCTGCTTTGTTCTAACGTTAGCTCTAGCACCATCAAGGAATACTGGAACGTCTGCAATTACAACAGAGAGTTTAGCATTGAGTTCTTCTTCAACTGCTGCGATGTAAGCTGATACTTCAGGATCATCTGGAACTTCTGTGATACCAACAGACTTAGCTAATTCACTATTTGCTGGATCAAGAACATCAGAAGCTGAAATGAGCATTGGGTAAGTAGCTGTTACTTTACCATCTTTAACGTGAAGCTGAACAAGGCCAACGTTCTTGAGGTATTCACCTGTCTGTACGATGAGAGTATCACCAACTTTATAACCTTCTGGTAATGTTGTGTGGCTGTGACCATCAACAAAGAGGTCGATACCCTTAATGTTCTTACAAACATATTCACTTGTGATACCACTTGAACCATCTTCATCAAGACCGAAGTGACCAAGTACGATTACGTAATCAGCATATTCATGAGCAAGATCAATTGCATACTGTGCAACTGCAAGTACTTCATCAGACCAGAATGTAAGACCTTCTGTGTACTTAGGATGTGCTTTTGTCTTTGTATCAGGAGTTGTAAGACCAATTACACAAACCTTGAAGCCATTGAAATCATAAAGCTGATATGGCTGGAATACATTGTAACCATCTTCAGTAAGAATGTTAGCTGAAAGAACTTTTGGTCCACCAATAGCTTCTGACATTGCAGCAAGAGTCTTGAGGTTGTCAGCGCCATAGTTGAAATCATGGTTACCTGGAGCAACTGCATCGTAACCAATCATAGCAAGAATCTGTCCTACTGTCTGACCATTGAACATATTAGCTAAGTTAGTTCCGTGTGTTACGTCACCAGCATCAAGTACGAGGATGTTATCAGTAATTGCTCTACCAGCTTTTACTAATGTAGCAAGCTTAGCATAACCCATACCACCATCAGCTGGCACAATTCTAGCGTGAACATCGTTAGTATGAACTACGAAGAGATCAAATTCTGTGTCACCTTGTGTATTCTTAACAATTGGCTGAACACCATATGGATATACAACTGCTGGTTCTTCTGCTACAGGAGCTGGCTCTTCAACAACTGGTGCAACTTCTTCTACAGCTGGAGCTTCTGCAACTTGCTCTGGAGCTGCGAAAAGGCTAGTTACATAGTCTACAAGATCATTAGCAAGTGCGCCTGCAACAACCTGGATATCTTCAAATGAAGCATCCTTTGAAAAATATAATTCTACAGCTGAATCATCAACAAACTTAAATGTTACAGCCTTAGCATATTCACCATATTTATTAGCAACGTAACCGAAGAAACCCTGAGCATCTTCTTTTGTAATTACGCTTGGATAATCAATATAAACTTTACCAAGTTCAACTTCATAGCGAACAGGGAAACCATATGCATATACTGTACCTGAATATTTTGTTTCAACAGGTGCTTCTACAACTGGAGCTGGCTCTTCAACTACTGGAGCTGGTTCTTCAGCAACTGGTGCAAAAAGCATATTTACATATTCAAATAAGCAATTAAATGCATAAGTACCTACAGCTTCAACATCAGCATATGTAGCAGCTTCATCAAAAGTAACTACTACAGTACCTGGTGCTGTAATCTCAAATACAGTACCTTCAACAATTGCACCTGCTTTTTGGGCAAAGTATGAAAGGAATCCAACTACTTCTTCATCTGTTACGAATGAAGGATAAGTAATTGTTGCTTTTCCAGCTTCTACTTTATAAGAAATTGGATAGCCATAAACTGAAACAGATCCATAAACTGGTTCTGCCTTAGCAGGTTCTTCAACAACTGGTTCTGGTTCTGGAGCTACTACTGGAGCTGGTTCCTCAACAACAGGAACTTCTGCAACAGGTACAGCTTCAGGAACTACAATCTCTGGTACAACTTCTACTGGAGCGGATGTACTCTGACAACCGATCAGTGAGAGGGCGACCATTACGACAAGAACTAAAGTTGACAGTGTTTTAGTAAAACGATTCACGTGTCTTCCTCCTAACAACGAACGATATGTTTTTTTGGTTTTAAGAAAAATGTTCTCTGTTACAATATAACACGAAGAATTTAATTAAGATACGAAAAAAATATTATTTTCTAAAAATTTTTGTTCAAAAAAAACAAAAAAACCTGCCGACGTCTCGACAGGCTGAAAAAATGCATATTAAGCAATCTTACATAAGATCTTTAGCTTTGCGTGCTGTGTTACCAGTTTTCTCACAAACAGCATAGTGGCGAAGTTTACCATTTTCGAATACACTCTTCATTTTGATTGCACCGCCCCATCTGCTTAATAATACTTTTGCACCTTCACGGTGAGCGTTCTTAGAAACATTACCGGCCATTTCTTTATTCCTCCGTAAATGACATGTCTCGCTAATAATACACAAAGCAAGACTAGTTGTCAAATATTCTAAATTAAATTCAATTCTTGTCGAGAATATCATTTATTACATATATATTTCAAGCATTAAAAATGTTTTTTTATTTTTTTTATGATTTATTATCTTATTTTATAACTAATTAGCAAAAAATAGTGAATTTTTTTTTAATTTTTTTTAAAAAAGTAGTTGCAATTATTTTCGATTACAGGTAGTATCTCGATTGTTCAGTGTGAACGACACGCCGACTTAGCTCAGCTGGCAGAGCAGCTGATTTGTAATCAGCCGGTCGTTGGTTCAAATCCGACAGTCGGCTAAGACCTCAGTAATGAGGTCTTTTTTTTGTTATTGTACCTTCTTTATATTTATCTTATTATCTCAAGCTGAGGTACAAACATGAACCAAAATATTAAAGATACACAAAACCTATTAGATTTTATTTCTAAAAGCCCTTCCCCATTCCATGTTGTCGCAAACATGAAAAAAGAATTACTAGCAAATGGATTTATCCAATTAAAAGAAAATGAGAAATTTAATATTGAAAAAGGAAAGAAATACTTTGTTGAAAGAAATTCATCTTCGCTAATTGCTTTTTCTATCCCTCAATCATTTAAAGGCTTTTCGATAGTATCCGCTCATACCGATAGTCCTACTTTTAAAATAAAACCAAATCCAGAGATTTTAGCTAATGGCTATATCAAATTAAATATTGAAAAGTATGGTGGTATGTTACTTTCTCCTTGGTTTGACAGACCTCTATCAGTTGCAGGTAGAGTATTTGTATTAAAAGATGGAGAAGTAAAGGAGCAACTATTTGATATTCCAAAGCCATTACTTTCAATAGTTAATTTAGCAATTCATCAAAATAGAACAGCAAATGATGGTATTAAGTATTCTGTTCAAAAAGAGCTTTTGCCACTTTTTGCTCAATCAAGTGATAAAAAAGCATTCTCTTCATTTATTGCAAAACAAGCTAATTGCACAGAAGACGAGTTATTAGATTACGATTTATTCTTATATAATAGATGTGAACCTGTTATTTGGGGGTTAGATGATGAATTCTTCTCAAGCCCAAAAATAGATGATTTACAGTGCTCTTACTCTGCTTTTAAATCTCTTATCGAAGCAGAACCTAAAGAAAAAATTGCAATGGTTTCTCTATTTGATAATGAAGAAGTGGGAAGCGGAACAAGACAAGGTGCCCTTTCAGATTTCTTATCAACAACTATCAATAGAGTTATGTGCTCATTAAATATAAGTGAAGAAGAAAGATATTCACAAATCGCTTCATCTTTCATGGTTAGTGCTGATAATGGCCACGCTGTTCATCCCAACTATGCTGATAAGAGTGATGTTACTAACCTACCAGTTATCAATGGTGGCATCTTATTAAAGTATTCTGCAAATCAAAAATATACCACAGATGCATCAACAGGAGCCTTTTTAAAAGCATTAATGAAGAAAAATGATATTCCTTATCAAGTATTTGTTAACAATTCAGATCAGTTAGGAGGCTCAACTCTTGGCAATTTATCAATCCAAAAGATAAGCATCCCAACATGTGATGTAGGCGTTGCCCAACTCGCAATGCACTCTCCATATGAATGTGGAGGTACTAAAGATACAACTGCCCTACTCAAGTTATTTACGACTTTCTTATCTCTTTAAGTCTGGTCTTAATTTTTCTGCTCTGTTTAAGTAAACCATTTTTGGTTCGCCATTTTTAGGATGGTTTACTTGAACAAGCACTCTAATTACCTTATCAAGCATTCCATTTATCTCTGCCTCTTGAACACAAAAAAGAGGAACAGAAGCACAGTATCCTGCTTTTCTTACTGCTGCTGCAGCGTTTCTAGATTTTAAATCAGAGGTTTGAGAAAAAAGAACAAATGCAATTTCCTCTTCACTTATTGAATTTCTAGAAAGAATTTCAGAAAACATTTCTTTTACAGCATTATCAATTTCTGAAACACTATCAAATTCAACAGTAGTTGCACCTCTTATTGCATAGATTGATTCACTCATAAACTAACTCCTTCCACAACAATGGTTTCAACAAAATCTGCTCCAGTTGCTAGCAATAAAACAAGAATACATCTTAGTACTGTTAATAAAGCAGGAGTAAAGGCAAATACCTTTGTATAGAAAAATTGATATATCGATGCAAAGACTATCCATACACCAAAGAAAATCATTGTCCAGCTAATTAAAGTCATCGCAGTTTTTATTATTGTTAATAACGCTAAATCAACTGAAGTAATAAAAGTAAAGAAAAACATTAAAAAGAAGAAGAGATAGAGCATCAAAAGATATGTATGAACTCTAGATGAAAATGCTAATACACGTCTAAATTGAAGCATATACTTTCCTTACAAAATGTTTTTGTAATTAATATACCATATTCTCAAAGTAAGACAACAGCTGACTAGAAACTCTAATAAAAATAGGTTTATTTGTGAGAATTTTGACATTTTCAACTTCGTTTCTATTTGACAAAGAAACAGATGAATAAGAAATTTTATACCCTCCAAGCTCCCATTTTAACCCTATAGTACTAACATGAGCTATTTCATTAATAGGTAAAATACTAATATCAGAGCCAACTGGTATGTTAAGATTTATTTCTCTATCACAACGAATAATAATATCCTCTTTGCTAAACCAATATTTAGGGGCAGGATATCTTGAAAATAACGCCATAAGGGCTAATTGATGATCAAGTCTTCC
>NZ_JAXEGN010000289.1:0-5239 GCF_034103065.1 Bullifex sp.
GATGTAATTATTAAGGGTGGTTCTTATATAAATAATTCATCTACAGTTTCTCCTGAAAGCGTTGGTGTAATTGAGAAAAATGTTACTAGTGAGTATACTGGTTTCAGAGTTGCAAAGGATATTTAATGGAAAAAGAAAAATTTAAGCTCATACTTAAAAACAAAAAAGCTTACTTTAACTATGAAATTATTGAAGAGTTAGAGTGTGGTTTACAGTTAGTTGGGACTGAGGTTAAAAGCGTCAGGATGGGACGTGTATCTTTTGGAGACTCTTATATTACAATAAAGAATAATACTCTTGAGCTAATTGGTTTTACTATTCAACCCTACTCTCATGGCTCTGTTTTTAACCATCAGGGAGATAGAAAAAGAGTTTTACTTGCCCATAAGCAAGAGATTAAAAAGTTTAATCGTAAGGTTGAATCAAAAGGTATGACTATTGTCCCTCTAGAGATTTATTTGAAGGGTAATTTAATTAAGATGAAAATCGCGCTTGCTAGAGGTAAAGCTGTCTATGACAAAAAGAATGCAATTAAAGAGCGTGATTTAAATAAGGAAGCTAGAAGAGAGTTAAAGATGTTAAATTATTAACATCTTGTCGATTTTGCTTTCTTTTTGTATATTAGCAAAATGTAAGGGGATGTCTCTGGTTTCGACTGGTGGCAGACCACTTCTAAGACTGCGGTCCAAGCGCCAACTTGTTAAACTAGCACAAAAAAATAAATGCAAAGAAAGAAGACGAAGTATTCGTTTCTGACGAAGCAGAATTACTCGCAGCGTGAGCTTGCGATCCGCTTTTAGAGTGCTGTTCCTAACTTGAAAAAGTGGTTGCCAACAGGGACTTGTTCTACTTAGGCTAGCATAGGTAGAAGACTTTTAGTTAGCTGGAGTTTAAATGGTTGGTTACAATACCTATTTAGGCTCAAGATTTTAAATTGTGACTACGGCTGTAGACGTTTTAGGATGGCACACTAGGACGGGAGTTCGAATCTCCCCATCTCCAAAAAGAGTTAGGTTTTATCTCTAGCTCTTTTTTTTATTTAATTCTCTTTGTATTATTTTATTTAAGGTAGAGTTTATGAAAAAAGGAACAAAAATCAATGGTAACGTAAAGTCTCTAGGTCTTTGCGGACATACTCGTATTGATGACTTTATTTATGCAGTTAAAAGTGATGGCAAAGGATTATACTGCATAGTGCCTCATTCTAAAGATAAAGATGGTGGAATCTATTTATTTGATTCAGAATTTGAAGTTAGAAACTTTGATAATGTTCACTTGGAGATTTTTTTTAAAATTTCCTCCAAGTGAATTTCTTTAACTAATTTGGTCTAGAAAAGTATTAATAGCTGTAAATGTTTGTTCTAGATCTCTAAAAATTAATGTTGCATTTTTATCTTGGTCAGTAGGATCTGCATTTACTATTACAACCTTACCACCATAGTATGATGTAAGTTTTGGTAGTGATGCAGCAGGATATACAGTGAGTGATGAACCTAAAATTAGTGTTAAATCAGCTTGAGAAAAAACTGTCTCAGCTTTTCGTAATACACTCATTGGGAGATTTTCTCCATAGAGAACAATATCAGGTTTAATAAGGCTTCCACACTTATCACAATATGGGATTTCTCCTCTTTGTACTATTGGCGCAATTTCTTCATATTTATAAAAGGCATTACAATTTGTACAAAAAGAGTGTCTTGCAGAGCCATGTAATTCCCAAACTTTTTTGCTACCAGCTCTTTGATGCAGAAAATCGATATTTTGGGTAAATACACCTTCCTTTAATATCCCCTTCTCTTCCATCCTTGCTAAAGTATTATGAACAATGTTTGGTTTATAATCTTCAAGATGATACCAAACCTCTTCTGTCCATTTATAAAAGATATCTGGGTGAGAGAAAAAGAAGTCATAAGAAAGAATTGTTTCTACATCAAGATTATGCCAAGGAGAGTTATAAACACCATGTTTACCTCTGAAATCTGGAATTCCTGATAGTGTTGATACCCCTGCACCAGTAAAGACAGCAATCTTTTTTGATGTCATTAATAAAGACCAAAGATTCTCTATTTTCTCATTAAATACTTCTTCTTTCTCTCTATATTCACTCATATTAAATCTCGTCAGCTAAATAAGTATTACCTTTTAAAGAATAGCACTTTAAATTAACCATATCACCAACTTTTACACTCTCTTTTGGTTTAAAGCTAATCATTTCATTGTGCTCATTTCTAGCAAGATATCTATCTTTATCATCTCTAGTAATGCCAGTAACAAGACCTCTAGTAGTCATATTCATCCTACCTTCCTTCTCTTTCTGACAGCGTTTTAACTGCTCATCAATTAATCTTTCAAGTCTAGCTATTTTGACATCATCCTCAAGCTGACCATCCATCTTAGCAGCAACAGTTCCTTCTCTAAGATTATAGTAATACATAAATGCTTCAATTGGATGCATGTATTCCATTAGAGAAAGTGTATCAAGGTATTCCTCTTCTGTTTCTGTAGGAAAACCTACCATAACATCTGTTGCAAATGTTAGGTCAGGAATTTCCTTTCTCATTTTATCAACAAGTTCAATAAAACTCTCTCTAGTATTTTTTCTATTCATAAGTTTTAAAATTCTAGAGTTACCACTTTGCATTGGAAGGTGAATATGAGAGCATACTCTCTTTTCATTTTTAATTACCTCAATGAGTTTAGGTGAAAAATCTTTTGGATGAGGCGATTCAAATCGTACAAACTCGATTGTTTCAATATTTTGACAAATCAATGTTAATAAATCAGGAAATGTTAAACCTTCATAGTTATATGAGTTTACATTTTGACCAAGTAAAGTTATTTCCTTTACACCCTTGCTATCAAGATCTTTAACTTCTTTAATGATTTCTTCTGCAGGTCTTGATATCTCTCTTCCTCTAACATAAGGGACAATACAATAAGAACAGAAGTTATTACATCCATTCATTATAGGTACATAGGAGGAGAACTCGCCTTCACTATAGTATGAAGTAGTAAAGCTATATTTATCTTTTTGGGATATATCATCACCTTTAAGGTAGTCTACTATTTCCATTTTTTCATTTGTACCGATAACTGCATCGACAAAAGGACAATCCTTTTTTAGTTCATCTTTAAGTCTTTCAGCCATACAACCTGTAACTACAATTTTATAGTCTTTTTTCTGCTTTTTAAGGTGACCAAAGAATGATAGACGTCCCCAAATTCTATTTTCAGCTGTCTTCCTTACAGAGCAGGTGTTGATAATTACGCAATCTGAATCTTCAGCTTTTTCTGCTTTTTCAATACCTGCACCCTTTAATAGAAGCTCTAACGCATTTGACTCTGCCATATTTAATTGGCATCCATATGATTCTATAAAATATTTCATTTATTTCTCCAAATGATTCTTAAAAGCCTTTAAAGTATTATTCATCAATAATGTAATCGTCATTGGACCTACTCCACCTGGAACAGGAGTAATGAATGAACACTTATCTACTAATGAATCGAAATCACAGTCTCCAACAATTCTATATCCTTTTTTCTTAGTCTTGTCTTCTACTCTGTTAATTCCAACATCAATTACAACAGCACCATCACTTACCATATCTCCTTTTAAGAAATTAGGTTTTCCAATTGCTGCAATAATAATATCTGCTCTCTTAGTCTCTTCAGTTAAGTTTTCTGTTTTTGAGTTACATACAGTAACAGTTGCATCCCACCCTTTTTGCATTAACATTAAAGCAATGGGTTTTCCTACAATATTACTTCTACCAATTACACATACTCTCTTACCAACAGTTGAAATATTGTAGTACTTAAGTAATTCAAGGATTCCTGCAGGAGTACATGGCATTAAACAATCTTCTCCAATAGCTAGTAAACCAGTGTTGTATGGGGAAAATCCATCTACATCCTTTTCACTTTTAATTGTATTAATTACTTTTTCTTCATTAATGTGTTTAGGTAATGGAAGCTGAACTAAGATTCCATTAACACTCTCATCATTATTGAGAGTGTTAACTAAGTTAATTAATTCAGCTTCTGATGTATTTTCACTTAGTAAATAATCTTTATATTCAAAACCACATTCAAGTGCTGCTTTACCTTTGCTATTTACATAAGTTTGGCTTGCAGGGTTATTACCAACAAGGATAACAGCAAGCTTAGGAACCTTATTATATCTATCTTTTAATAATGCTGTTTCACTCTTAATATTTTCTCTTAAGAGTAAAGAAACTTCTTTTCCGTTTATAAGTGTGCTCATAATCATGTAGTTTACATGGAATTTCGGTCTAATTACAACAACCCCCTTTGATTAGTATAAATAAATGGATTATATTTTTATCTATGAATAAAAAGCTTATTGTTCTTTTCATTTTTGCATGCATTTGTTCTTTAACCTTTGCAGCAAATAATTATTACGACAACGGTAGTCAACGATTTACAATTTCAGCAGGTATAAGCCAACCAGCTTCAATTACAAGGTTCGTTGATGATACAACTAAGACATTTGGAGACACAAAACTATCCATTGGTGGTTATGGTTCAATTTGTTACCAATTAAATGTTCATCCACAAATTGCACTTGGTTGTGAAATTGGATATATGTTTAACTATGTTATCGATGGAAAACTAGTTACCAATGTTCCAATGTTATTTAAAGCAACTTGGCTCCCAGTACAAGGTGTAATCGATATGCCAATTTCTCTTGCAGCTGGAATTTGTTATCTCTCTCTTTCTGATGGTGGATCATACATGCCATTCTATCTATCTGCAGAAATTGGACTTCAGTACTACTTTACAGAAAACTGGGGACTTGGAATTAATAGTGGAATTTGGGTTATCCCTGAAATTTACTACTCAGCATCAGCACAAAGTAAAAATGCGCTTGCTACCTTCTTACCTGTAACTCTTGCAGTTACATATCGTCAATAGGAGTACAATCATGAAAAAATATTTAACAATACTTCTATTATTAGCTATTGCTCTTCTTTCCTCCTGTAATCTTGATAACCAAGGTATCTTTGCAGAAGTAATTGATAGAGTACCTTCTGATAACAGAAAACTATCATTTATTGGAGCTAACTCTGTAACTAATATCGTTTATTTTAAATCTGTCAATGGTATTGAAAGTTACGATCTAAATAATGGAACTTATAAAACAATTGATTCATCAATTGAAGCTAAGAAAAGTAATAGATTTATAATATACAATAATAATACAATTATTTATTTT
>NZ_JAXEGN010000290.1:0-1811 GCF_034103065.1 Bullifex sp.
TTTTATCCCATTAATTAAAAGTGTAATTCTGCCTGCATTAACACTTGGTACAGGTGTTGCTGCAACAGTAGCAAGAATGACTCGTTCATCAATGCTTGAAGTAATTAGACAGGACTATATTTCAACTGCAAGAGCTAAAGGTGTCCCAGAAGGACAAGTCACAAAACGTCATATGCTTAAGAATGCAATGATTCCTAACTTGCAGAAGTATTAAAGGATGAATCTAACAACGTTACTATAATGTATGATACAATGAGAGTTGGAACAACTAATAAGGTACGGGGCTTCATGCTTGACCCAATTGGTTATCACAAGATCCAGAAGGTTCAAATCACTAAATACTAATATTTAAAGGGAGAAAAGCAATTTTCTCCCTTTCCAAAAAGGAAGATAACGATGAATTCAACTATTGAGCTGATAAAACAAATCAGCGATGCAAACGGTATATCAGGCTTCGAAGACGAAGTATTACAAGTAATAAGATCTAATGCAAAAGATTTAGGTGCTTTTTCTGAAGATTGTATGAGAAATCTTTATCTTGAGAAAAAGGACAATGTAGAGGGAAAACCAGTAGTCATGTTAGATGCTCACACTGACGAAGTAGGTTTTATGGTTAAAGCAATAAGACCAGATGGACAGCTTGAGTTTATCAACATTGGAGGTTGGGTTGTAACTAATATACCTGCGCACCAAGTAAGAGTTCAAAATCGCTTTGGAAAGTATATTCCTGGTGTTGTTGCATCAAAACCACCACACTTCATGAGTGAAGCAGAAAGAAAGGCTCCATTAGATATTACTAATTTAGTAATTGATGTTGGTGCATCTAGTAAAGAAGAAATCGAAAACGATTTTTGTATCGATATTGCTGCTCCAGTTGTTCCTGAAGTCAGTTGTACATATGATGAAAAGCATGATCTCCTTGTTGGAAAGGCCTTTGATAATAGACTCGGATGTGCAAGCATCGTTGAAACCTTTAAGCGTTTAGAGGGCGAAAAGCTAAATGTAAATGTAATTGGTGCATTTGCATCTCAAGAAGAGGTTGGTACTAGAGGTGCTACAGTTACTGTAAATCATGTAAAACCAGATATTGCTATCTGTTTTGAAGGTTGTCCTGCAGATGATACTGTAGTTGCTGAATATCAGAGACAAACTTGTATTAAGCATGGTCCAATGCTAAGGCACATAGATGCAAGAATGATTACAAATCCAAGATTCCAGAGATTTGCATTAAACCTTGCAAAAGAGTTAAACATTCCATGTCAAAGTGCAGTAAGAACAGGAGGTGCTACTGATGGTGCTCCAATTCATTTAGGTGCATTAGGTGTTCCTTGCATTGTAATTGGTATTCCAGTTAGATATGCACATACTCACTATGGAATATCTTCATTATCAGATTTTAATAATGGTGTTAAACTTGCAATCGAGATCATCAAACGTCTTGATAAGGATATTATCGGAGGGTTCTAATGGCTAATCTAGGAGGAATGTTTACTCTAGAAAAGCTTGGTTCATGTGATAACTACAACGATAACAACACAATCTTTGCTATGTCTGGTAGATGTGCAATTTACACATGCTTAAAGGATTTAAATGCAAAGGAAGGTAGCATAGCATATGTACCAGCTTACACCTGTGAAACTGTATTAAGTTGCTATGCAAAAGCAGGATATAACTTAAGGTATTATGATGTAGCTCCAGAAGGCATGGTTCCACTATTTAAAGAAGAGGATTTAGAGGGTGTAAGTGTAATTAATGTTTGTGGTTGGTTTGGTTTTTTAACCTACGACCATGAGTTTATCAAAAAGTGTGCA
>NZ_JAXEGN010000291.1:0-1865 GCF_034103065.1 Bullifex sp.
TGAAACAGAACCAGCTGCCATTTCCTTCTCACCTAAGATAAGCTGGTATGGAACCTTCATCTGTTGAGCCTTTCTAATCTTAGCATTCATTCTATCGTTAGAAAGATCGCTGTATACTCTAATTCCTTCGCTCTTAAGTCTAGCTTCAAGCTGTTTAGCATAGTCGTTAGCCATTTCACCTACAGGAACGATACATACCTGCTCTGGTGCAAGCCATGGTGGGAATGCTCCAGCGAAGTTTTCTAGCAATACACCAAAGAATCTTTCAATAGAACCAAGTAAAGCTCTGTGAATCATCAATGGCCTCTTCTCAACGCCATCCTTATCAACGAATGTCATCTTAAATCTCTCAGGGAGGTTGAAGTCGAACTGAACTGTTGAGAGCTGCCATTCACGACCAATTGCATCCTTAATCTTAAGGTCAATCTTTGGTCCATAGAATGCGCCACCACCTTCATCGATATCGTAAGAAAGTCCTTCTCTTTCTACTGCCTTCTTTAATGACTCTGTTGCACTATCCCAAAGAGCTGGATCACCAACAGACTTTTCAGGGCGTGTTGAAATATAAGCATGGATATCATTAAAACCAAAAGAATGAAGCATGTGGAGAGAGAATCTCAATACCTCAAGAATTTCATCATCCATCTGTTCAGGTGTACAGAAGAGGTGTGCATCATCCTGAGTAAAACCTCTTACTCTCATAAGTCCATGTAAAGCACCAGCTTTTTCATATCGGTAAACAGTACCAAGCTCTGCCCAACGACATGGAAGATCTCTATAGCTCTTTAAGCTGTTCTTATAAATCATGATATGGAAAGGGCAGTTCATTGGCTTAACATAGTAGTCAGCATTATCCATCTTCATTGGAGGATACATACCTTCTTTATAGAAACCTAAGTGACCAGAAGTTTCCCAAAGCCAACTCTTACCAACATGAGGTGTATAAACCATCTCATATCCATTCTTATAATGCTCTTCTCTCCAGAACTGCTCGATAGTCTGTCTAATTCTAGCTCCACGTGGATGCCAATAAACAAGACCAGGACCAGCTTCTTCATGAAGTGAGAATAAGTCTAAATCTTTACCAAGCTTTCTATGATCTCTTCTTTCGATATCAGCTAAGTGATCAAGATATAATCTTAAGTCTTTAGGATTAGTCCATGCTGTTGCATAAATTCTTGTAAGCATAGGATTTGACTCTTTACCACGCCAATAAGCACCAGCAATAGAAAGGAGTTTGAAAGCATCTGGATTAAGCTCTCTTGTACTCTTTACATGTGGTCCTCTACAAAGATCTGTAAAACCACCCTGGTTATATAATGTAACTGTTTCACCTTCAGGGATTGCATCCAAAAGTTCTAACTTATACTTTTGGTCCTTAAACTTCTCTCTTGCTTCTTCTCTTGTGACTTCAATTCTCTTAAATTCCTTGTCACTCTTGATGATTTTCTTCATGCGTTCTGTAATTTCATCAAGATCTTCATTAACAAGCTGGCGAGGAAGCTCGAAATCATAGTAAAAACCATTTTCGATAGCAGGTCCAATAGCAATTTGTGCAGTTGGGAACATCTCGAGAACAGCCTCTGCCATAACGTGAGACATTGAGTGTCTGATTAGAGCAAGCTTTTCTTCATTAGCCATAATAAACTCCTTAGCAGAAAAAAGAAAAAGTCTTTTGAATTTCACCCTTTTTCTGCAAATATTTTCTCGATATTGCAAGGACGAATTTCAAAAGACTTGGATCCGCGGTCCCACCTTGCTTCCCCTCCTAAAATAGAAGAGACGCTCAATTAGTTGAAGTTTATCGTACTATCTTACGGATTACTTGCTTTCTCGTAATCTGCTCCAAAGGGGTTTTCATCTTA
>NZ_JAXEGN010000292.1:0-1135 GCF_034103065.1 Bullifex sp.
TTTATCAGAGAAAGAAGAAATAGATTTCTGCATTCTTATTTTATTTTGCAAGTCTCTAATCATCATCTCAAGTCTTGAAATGAATGTTTTTTCGGCACTACTTCTTTTATTAGAGGAATACTCCTCACCCATCATTTTATCAAGCTCAGAAGCAAGAGAATCGACAACATCCTTTAATGATGTAGATAAAGCCTCAATAGCCTTTTCATTTTCCTCAATCGATTCTTCCTCTTTAGAAACTAATAATCTGATTTCTTCAATCTTTTTAATATCATCATCAAGCATACCTTGGGCTCTTTTAACTTGCCTTTGGTTTTCTTCATATATTTGATATTTTTCATCTAATTCAGCTTGCATTCTATCAAGTTCACCCTTATCTCTATCTAGAGAAAACTTAATACTTTCTGCTTTACTTTCTGCTTCCTTTTTAGCGTTGATATAATCACGATAAGTGTTTTCAAGAAAAGCTATTTTATCGTTTCGACTATTAATAGCTTCTTCATTTCTGTTAATTGCATATTGAAGAGAGTGAGACTTCTGACTCTCAGCTTGCATTCTTTGTTGCTCTTCCTCAATATTTACTCTAAAGCTTTCAAGAGAAGATTTTAAGTTTTCTACTTGGCCTCTTAAACTCTTATTTCTTTCCTCTCTCATATCCTTTAAGCCAAGATATGTTTTAAGCTTAGAGTAATGAATATCAACATCAACAGCTAACTGTCTTTTTACTAATTCATTGTAAGCCTTAGCCTTCTCAGCTTGGCTTCTTAATGATTCATAGCTTCGCTTTTCAACCTTCATCAAGCTTTCAGCTTGGTTAATATTTTCATCTGTTCTTTCAATTTTTTTTGAAGCTTCATTACACTCTGCTTTAAAACGAGAAATACCTGCAGCTTCTTCAAATATATATCTTCTATCCTCAGGGCGCTGAGAAAGGATTTGGTCGATTTTACCTTGTTCAAGGATAGAATAAGCACTCTTACCTACACCAGTATCGAAGAAAAGCTCTCTTATGTTTTTAAGTAAACATCTATTTTTATTGATGTAATATTCACTTTCACCACTTCTGAAGACTCTTCTTTTTATTTCAACCTCAGTTAAATCGGTAGGAAGATGCTTTTCACTGTTATCAATTGTT
>NZ_JAXEGN010000293.1:0-1233 GCF_034103065.1 Bullifex sp.
AAATCAGTAATTGAAGCAATAGAAAGAAAAAAATGTGGAAGTTATTGGACTCAAACAGGTTCCTATGAAGCAGTAAGTAATTACATTGACTTAAATATTGATGGAGTAAAAGATGATGTAATAAAAATGATGGCAGGTGAATCAATTAGTGTTGATATCTTGGATTTTAACAATAATCTTACATCATTTAGGACTAAAGATGATGTATTTGTATATCTAATTCACCTAGGATATCTTGCCTATGATGGAGAAAGTAAAACTTGTAGAATTCCAAATAATGAAATAAAAAGTCAGTGGGCAAATACATTAAAAAGATCTGCAAATTATAGTAATGTTGCAGCAATAATAGATGTTTCAAAAAAGCTATTAGAAGCAACACAAAAAAACAAGAGGAAGTAGTAGCAAAAGCATTAGAAAAGAGTCATGAGCTATTAACAAGTAATTTGTCATACAATAATGAGCAAAGTCTTCAAAGTGCTATTATGCTTTCATACTTCTATGCATACGACTACTACACTATTATTCCTGAATTTACTACAGGCAAAGGTTATGCTGATATAGTTATGATTCCGTTTGTACCAAATATACCAGCATTAGTAATTGAGTTAAAAAAGGATAAAGTAGCAGGTGGAGCAATAGAGCAGATAAAAGCAAAAGATTATCCATGTAGACTTAATGGCTATAAAGGTAATACTTTACTTGTTGGTATTAATTATGATAGTAAGACTAAAGAGCATTCTTGCTTAATTGAAAAAGCTTAAATGTAATTGTTAAAATAGAAAGCAATATGAAAATCACAATACTTTCTATGTTTCCAGAAATCTTTAGTTCAATTAACGCCTATCCTTTAATTACTAGAGCAATTAATAGGGGCAATCTTGAATTAAAAATTGTTGATATAAAAGAATATGCCGGGGGGTCTTTTAGACACATCGATGATTCCCCTTGTGGTGGTGGAATTGGAATGATTTTACGTCTTGATACATTAATGAAAGCTTTAAATGCATCAAGTAGTGAAGGATCACATAAAATACTTCTTTCACCTAAAGGAAGTGTGTACAACCAACAGAAAGCTAGATCTTTATCAAAGATGGATGATATTGTCTTAGTTTGTGGCCACTATGAAGGTGTTGATAAGCGCTTTGAAAGTCATGTTGATGAGTTAATCAGTATTGGGGACTACATTTTAAGTGGTGGTGAACTCCCTGCCCTTTGTATTCTTGATTCAATTTC
>NZ_JAXEGN010000294.1:0-1888 GCF_034103065.1 Bullifex sp.
TTTGCTGGTGGCCATAGAGAAGTGGAAACACTCGTTCCCATCCCGAACACGGTTAGTGAAACGCTTCTTCGCCGATGGTACTGCACCTCGTGTGTGGGAGAGTAGGTCGCTGCCAGCTTTTTTTATACTCTTTTAATTTAACTTTTATATTATTTATCATTTAAAATACTTATAATTTTATTTAATTTTTGTATATCTGATTTTATTACCTCTCTGTCAAAGGTAATAAAACCATTACTCTCTTCTTCTACATCACTAATTTGAGTATATATACTTCCTGTTAGCCCCTTCTGTTTTTGTTCTTTTACATTATTAAATTGCTCGCTAAGCCTATTTAAAAACTCTTCTTCGCTATTGGTCTTTTTATATATAAAATCCTTATCATTATAAGTATGATCTTTAATTCTAAATATATTACCACCAAATTCTGAAAGCACTGTTGCTCTATTCCTATCATCTTTCTTAAATTTATACGTTTGAAAGTAGTAGTGATATGATGCTATTTCACCTTTCTTTTGGTCATGCCAGCCTGATGTGTTATCAAAGAAACGAGTTTTATCAAAATTTCTTAAATGAAGATAGACATCATAGCTATTAAATTGTCCCCAGCCTTCATTGAAAATAGTCCAAAGAATGATACATTTATAGTTCTTTAAACATTTTATAGTGTCCTCAGCACTTTGAATAAACTCATCCTTGCCTTTTTGTTCTTTTCTTCCAAACATCTTATGGTGTTCTTTATCTGATAATTTAAAGCCTTGCACAACTGCAGGAAGGCTAGCTACAACTATTGAAGGATTTCCTCCTGATACCATATCCTGCCATACACAAAGACCTATTTTATCGCAAAGATAGTAAAACATAGGGCTTTCAACTTTAATATGCTTTCTAAGCGTATTAAAGCCTAAGCTTTTAATTAGCTTAAGGTCAGCTTCCATTTCTTTTTCATCAAGTGTTAAATACCCAATAGGAGAGTATCCTTGGTCTAGTACACCATTTGAAAAGAATTCTTTTCCATTTAGCATAAAGCGATTACTATCGCTGTATGAAAGGTATCTGAAGGTAAAATATGAGGAAACTACATCCTTTTTAAATGAAACCTTAACTGGATAAATTTTAGGATTATTAGGATGCCACAATTCAAGCTTACTAATATCAAGCATGCACTCTTTATTAGTTTCTACATATACTTTTGAAACCCCAAAATCCACTTCAGCAATACCTGTAGCTGTTGCACTAACAATGATAATTGCTTCTTTATCATTTAAGGTTTCTGTATAAATATCTTTAATATATTCTTTTTCTCTATTTTCAATATAAACACTTTGCCAAATACCACTTTGACAGCGATACCACATTCCATGGGGCTTTAATGATTGCTTACCTCTGCAATAAGGCTCGCTATCAGAAAAGTCGTGTACCTTAAGCTCTATTGTGTTATCTCCTTCAATTAAATATTTTGTTATATTAGCTTCAAAAGGGGTATATCCACCTTCATGATACATTACAAATTTTTTGTTCACAAATAATACACACCTCCAATCAACAGCGATGAAATGAAGGATTGTATCTTTATCAGACCTTTTATAGTTAATATGAGTTTTATACCAAAGTTCTTCATCTGGCAAAAGAGTGTGAGAAATTCCACTTTTTTCGGTTTCAGGTGAGTAAGGTACTAAAATACTTTTAGTATATTGGGGAGGATTATATGATAAAGTAGTTGCTTTTGGGTTATTAAAGGAAGTATCAATATAAGGACATTTTATTATCTCGCACTCCCATCTACCATTGAGAGAGTAAGAATCTTCTCTCTCAAACTTTTTATCTATACCTAACATTTCTTTTCCTCCTTTAACCTAATTATAATTAAAACTGAAAGAGGAATTAA
>NZ_JAXEGN010000295.1:0-1997 GCF_034103065.1 Bullifex sp.
CTCGTAGACCAACCTCTTCCATACCTTTTGCAATAGTTGAAAGTGATCCCTTAATGTAAGAAGGTGATGCATGGTGGTCAATTGCACAGGTTGTACCTGCTTTAATTGCATCCATTGAACAGATTAATGATGAGTAGTAACAAGCTTCTTCATCAAGCCCGCGATCTAAGCGCCACCACCATTCTTTTAATACCTGGATAAAATCTGTCTGAGGGCCTGCAGAAATTAACATACCTCTTGAAAGACCTGAATAGTAGTGGTGATGTGAGCATACATTACCAGGAATTAAAGTCTTACCACGTCCATCAATGACTTTATCAGCGTTTGGCGCAAGATTTGCGCCAACCATCTTAATAATACCATCATCAACAAATACATCCATGTTCTCCTTTACATCAAAAGGAGCCTCTGTTTGCATTACTCTGACATTTTTAATTAAAATAGACATATCATTCCTCCACACTATTTAGTAAATATGGATATCTAGTGATAACTTTATCGATGATAGCTAAAAGCTTTTCATCAAGATCAATCTCTGCATGGTCATCAAAGACCTTACCTTCAATTATCTTACCATCAACTCTTGCAACAATCTTTTCTGCGAAAATCCAGAAGCCAGAGTTAGTACTATTTTCAAAGTCATCCTTTCTTGAGAAAAGGGTAAACTTCTTAAGATATGGACCACCATCGTGAGGACAGAATGTTGCACAGTTACCACATTCGTTACAATAAGCATCGATATGGAGAATTTGGAATGGATCATCAAATAATCCTGTATCTCTTAAATCGATAGCCATATTGGCACGGTTAGGACATACTTCAACACACTTGTTACAAAGGTATGAACACTCAACACAACGACAAGCTTCTCTCTTCATAAAGTCCTTTGATGAACACTTATCGCAGGATTGAAGAATTCTTGATTTACGCTGTCTGATTGATTCAAAGAACTCATTTTCAGCCTTCTCAAGCTCTTCATCAGATAACTCTTCGTCCTCATGATCATGGCAACCACAGTCGCAATCATCATCGTGGTCATGATCGTGGCAACCACAATCACACTCGTCATCATGGTCATGACATCCACAATCACAATCGTCATCATGTTCGTCTTCATCTTCAAGTTTTGCAATAACATCATCAATTGCTCTATCAACAGCATCACGAGCAGAAGCAATACAACGTACAACTGTAGTAGGTCCTGTTAATGCATCACCTACAACATATACACCTTCACTATCTGTTGGGTAACCATCTTCTACAGCAACGCCAAGAGAAGTAAACATATCCGTATCAGGCTTATTACCTGTAGCTGTAACAATAGTAGAACAATTAAGAGTAATAACCTCACCTGTTTCCTCAGGTCTTCTTCTACCAGACTTATCTTTTTCACCGAGCTTCATTACAGAGAGTGTTAATACTCCGTTTTCAATCTTCTTAGGATTTGTAAGGAAAGCAAAGTTAACGCCATCAAGTAAAGCTGCTTCATATTCTTCTCTATCAGCTGGCATTTCAGCAAAGCTTCTTCTATAAACTACAGTTACCTTAGCACCCTTTCTTATAGCTGCTCTAGCAGCATCCATAGCTGTATTACCACCACCAACTACGATAACATCAGAGCCGATATCAAGACCTGTTCCTTTCTTTTCATGACCAAGGAAGGTAATTGCATCAACTACATTACCCTCACCCTCGAGTTTAATCTTATTTTCTTTTTCTGCACCAAGTGCATAGAAGATATAATCAAAACCTGCTTTCTTAAGTGTATCGACCTTAACATCCTCAGGTTTTACACCATATGTGATATCAACACCATGGCTTAAGATGAAGTTAACATCTCTTTCAACGACTTCACGAGGAATTCTGAATTCAGGAATAATGTTAGATACAACACCACCTGCACTCTTTTCTCTTTCAAAGATTTCAGTCTTAAAGCCTGCTCTTGCTAAGAATAGAGCTGCTGATAAACCTGCAGGACCTGCACCAACTACTGCAGC
>NZ_JAXEGN010000296.1:0-1467 GCF_034103065.1 Bullifex sp.
ACTCCTTAAAGTTCAACAACGATTGGCTGCTGAGCCATGTGTGGATGATCTGCGCCAGCATATACCTTTAAATTAGTATAGAGCGCTCTACCAAGTTTTCCGTGTGGGAGCATACCCTTAATAGCATGTTCCATTGGATATGTTGGTTTTCTCTCGATGAGCTCACCGTAACTTTCGGTTGTAAGTCCACCTGGGAACATTGAGTGACGATAATACTTCTTATCGAGAACTTTGTTACCAGTAACAGCTGCCTTTGCAGCGTTGATGATGATCACATTGTCGCCCATGTCCTGGTGAGGAACATACTCTGGCTTATTCTTTCCTCTCAAGATCCTTGCAGCTGCAACAGCAACACGGCCGAGATTCTTACCTTCTGCGTCAATGAGATACCACTTCTTCTCAACTGACTGCGGTTTAACGAAAATAGTCTTCATACAAAATTCCTTGTCAATTTGTATTTTGCACTTCCAGCTATAAGGTGAGGCTCACCTTCTCTGATTCATCGTCCACATCATCACAACATTCTAGGAAAGGCGGAAAAGAACATTGATATACGATGCTTCTAATGGCAGAGATCCTCATCTCTAGAACTAAATTCTAATTTTCCTTTGTTTTTCATCTTGCCTTTGAGGAAGGCTTTCATCAAACGCAGGAACATAAGAAGTAGTTCTTGCAGGGCATGCATATAAACTGTCCAAATAAGACAGCAGGCTAAATATAAACTAGATAACGATTTTTTGTCCAGTAGCTAAGACTTAAATTTTAGTAAGATCTGCATATTTAGTATTAAATAGTGCAGTATTGCCATTATCAAATTTTACTCTAATAACTGTTTTACCGTTTCTAATCTCTTTAGTTATTACTTCCCCACGTCCATATGATGGAGATTTAATCTTGTCCCCTACTTCAAATTCGATATCATTTTGCTTTTTCTCTGGTTTAACCTTAGTTGGGGTAGAAACAATATTCTTTGCCCAAGATGGCGTGTTGGTAATATTACTTTTTCTAACCTCAAAAGCATATGGAGTAGTATAAGATGATTTTGCTTTAATAACTTCACCTTTATAATACTCTCTTGGAATTTCACCTATAAATCTAGATGGATCTTGGTAATTCCAATGTCCCCAAAGCATTCTTTTATTTGAGTAAGTTAAATAAAGTTTCTTTCTTGCTCTAGTAACAGCAACATAAAATAGTCTTCTTTCTTCCTCAATATCTTCTCTTGAATCACTATCTCTGATGGATGGCATAACACCTTCCTCTAAGCCTGTTACAAATACAGTATCAAACTCAAGACCTTTAGTATTGTGCATTGTCATTAGCTTAACGCTATTTTCTACATCTTCTTCGCTATTGTTTAGTGTAGTTCTATCCAAAGTAATACTTTCTAAGAAAGAAACAAGACCTTCTCTTCCAGGAGCAAGACCATTGAGAGCTGAAATTAATGCAGATAAGTTTTCAAGTCTA
>NZ_JAXEGN010000297.1:0-1133 GCF_034103065.1 Bullifex sp.
TAAGCCAACCTCCTGGCTGTCTGTGCAATCGCACTTCCTTTCCCACTTAGCATACCTTGGGGACCTTAACTGTCGGTCTGGGCTGTTTCCCTTTTGACGACGGCCCTTATCAGTCGCCGTCTGACTGCTGTATATTGTATCTCGGCATTCAGAGTTTGATTAAACTTGGTACCCGGTGAAGGGCCCGCATCTATTCAGTGCTTTACCTCCGAGACAGTCCGTACAACGCTAGCCCTAAAGCTATTTCGGGGAGTACCAGCTATCTCCAAGTTTGTTTAGTCTTTCGCTCCAATCCACAGCTCATCCCAACCCTTTTCAGCGGATTTAGGTTCGGCCCTCCACCCCATTTTACTGAGGCTTCAGCCTGGCCATGGATAGATCACTTGGCTTCGGGTCTACCGCATGCAACTTAACGCCCTATTCAGACTCGGTTTCCCTACGGCTCCGGGACTCCTATCCCTTAACCTTGCTACATACGGTAACTCGCAGGCTCATTCTACAAAAGGCACGCCATCACCAATTGCTTGGCTTTGACCGCTTGTAAGTCTACGGTTTCAGGTTCTCTTTCACTCCCCTCCCGGGGTCCTTTTCACCTTTCCCTCACGGTACTATGCGCTATCGGTAGCTGCCGAGTATTTAGCCTTGGAGGGTGGTCCCCCCTGCTTCCGACAGGATTCCTCGTGTCCCGTCGTACTCAGGATCATATCTCATGAAGTCTTCGGGCTTTCGCATACGGGACTTTCACCCACTTTGGTTTGCTTTCCCAAACAATTCTGCTTTCCTTCAGTTTTCTTACTTCACGAACTCGCGTTCTAGATATGTCCTACAACCCCATATATATTTCTATACATGGTTTGGGCTCTTCCCACTTCGCTCGCCGCTACTATGGGAATCTCAGTAGATTTCTTTTCCTGCAGGTACTTAGATGGTTCACTTCCCTGCGTCTTTCTTCTATACACTATTGATTCATGTATAGATGTTTGTCATCCAGACAAACGGGTTACCCCATTCGGAGACCCGGGGATCGTGGGATATTGGCTCCTCCCCCCGGCTTTTCGCAGCTAATCACGTCCTTCTTCGCCTGGCAGCTCCTAGGCATCCTCCGTAGACCCTTTTTCGCTTGACCATATTAT